>NZ_DAMBKZ010000005.1:17153-241501 GCF_032066345.1 Brucella sp. | reverse complement strand
CCTTTACCGGCCCTGCCGCCGTCTGGAAGACGACATCTTTCTGATATGCACGCGCTTTTAGTGAAACATAAGCGTCTTTAACGCGCTTTTCAGGCACGGAATCGCGACCATTGATATCGCGCATTTCGTTGTAATCGATGACTTTATAGTCGCCATTATCGGCGCTGCTTAGCACGCCCGGATAGGCGAAATAGTCATCCTTGAACGGAGGGAGCGATCCTTGGGCAAAAGCGGATGTTGCAGTCAACAGCAACAAACCCGCCAATAATCCAGCCCGCTTGTTCATTCTCCCTCCCTCAAACAATTTCAGAGTTCCAGCGTATGATAGCGGCGATTGAGATAAATCAGCGCTTCTTCGTCTGCATTCGAACGCAAGCCAACGACCTCGCCAAACAGTACATGATGCGTGGAATGCTCCTGCACACTTGTCACACGACAATCAAAAGCTGCCAGCGCGCCTTTGAGTACAGGTGCACCCGTATCGATTATGTCCCATTGTGCCAGCTCGAAACGCTCGTCTTGCGTAAGCCCTATGCGCCCTGAAAACGCATCGGCAAGCTGCTGATGTGAGCCTGCCAGCGTATTAACCGCAAACACGCCGTTCTTGATGAAAAGCAGGTTCTCTTCGTGCATTTTCTGCAGGCATATCAGCAGAGTTGGCGGGTTATCCGAAACTGAACAGGCCGCAGTTAAAGTAAGTCCGCGCCTTCCGGCAGCACCTGCGGTGGTAACAACCTGCACCGCACCTGCATAATGACTCATCGCATCGCGGTAAGTCTTCGGCTCGAGCGATACAGTATTTGAGGTAGTGTTTTTATCCGTTTGCACGTCAGCAAGCATCCGTATTGTCTGCCAGGCTTCCTGAAATCAATATCTGATTGCCTGTATACATATACGGGCATTGCACAAAGGCGAGGAAACCGCTACCCACTTTTCGTTCAATTAGCCATGAAATGTTTGAAGAAGATAAATCGCGTGATCAAGCCAGAGCAATTGCCGGAAAGACATGAAGCGGTTTTCCGCCCGGAATTGCGCGTTCTCAACGGGACGAAACTCTTCGCCATAGCGCTATCGGCTTTCACAATGCTTTGCCTTCCAGCATCAGCGCAGGAAAATGCGACTGAAATCCGCATTGGAATGGCAGCACCTTTGAGTGGCGGCTTTGCCCCGCTTGGAAGCCAGCTGGTAGAAGGCGCCCGCGTGGCGGCCAGTGCCAAGAATGCACAGCTCGTCGTTGCAGATGATCGCTGTGATGCAGAAGGTGGCAAAGCCGCTGCAGAAACCTTCATCAAAGAAAACGTCCAGATCGTAACCGGGTTTCTCTGTTCGGAATCGCTGGAAGCAGCACTTCCCGTTTTGAGCCAGCGCAATATCCCTGTTATCGCCTCAGGCGTCAGCGAACAAACCCTTACAGAAAAGCGTGCAGCAACGCCTTTTCCGGTTTACCGCATTACGACGGGGCTGGACAAGGAAACGCGTGCTACGGGTAGCTTTCTGGCAAGCCTATGGCGCTCCCAGCCCTTCGCGGTCATAGACGATGGTACGATTGAAGGCCGCGAACGTGCGGGGCAGGTTTTGGCTCACCTGAAGGACCAGCAGCTTCAGCCTGTTTTCACGGATACATATCGCCCCGGCCTCGAAAGCCAGAACGCGCTTGTTGCACGCCTGCGTCGTGCAGGAGCAACGCATGTTTATGTCGGTGGGGAACGCGACGACATTGCAGCTATTGGCACAAGTGCCGTGGCACTTAAATATCCGCTGGTGATCGCGGGCGGCAGCGTCCTCAATGCAGCGCCGGGCGCTCAACCACTGAGCACTGAAACCCTGATGATTGCACCTTTGAAGCCGCAGGATCTTTCGACAGCAAAAACGGCGGTCGATGCCATCAGTCAGGCAGGCAAACTGCCGGAAGCTTATTCCGTCACCGGTTTTGCTAGCATTGAACTCGCGACTTCCGCGATCAGCAAAGCTGGGGAACAAAAGCAGCCGCTTATTGATATCTTGCGCGACAGCTCATTTGAAACCGCGCTTGGCACAATCAAATTCGATGGTAACGGTATGCGCAGCGACAATCCAAATCGTCTGCAGCGCTATGATGGAACGCATTTTATAACAGCCGACTGATAAGCCCGATCAGGCTAGCAGCGATAATAACCCCGGTCATAACGCTCATACTCGACCAGAAAAGCGAAAGCGCAGCATCGATATCGTCTGCATCAGCTTCCCGCTTACCTTCACCATAAAACAGCGGTGCTTCGACCTTTTCCGATCCATATTGGCGCGGTCCGGCAAGTGCCAGCTCAAGCGCACCTGCAAAGGCCGATTCCGGCCATCCAGCATTGGGCGAACGGTGCAGCCGCGCATCGCGCCACATGACGGATAGTGTTCTTTTCCCGGCTTTTTTATCAACCGTAAACGCAGCAGCTATTGCAGTCAGCAAACCAGTCAATCGTGCTGGAATATAGTTTGCAACATCATCAAGACGGGCAGCGAAGCGCCCGAAATGACGATAGCGGTCATTGAGATGACCGATCATCGAGTCTGCCGTGTTGATGAGTTTATAAGCGAAGAGCCCCGGCAAGCCGGCGACGAGAAACCAGAAAGCAGGAGCAACAATGCCATCCGACGCATTCTCGGAAAGGCTTTCGATCGCTGCGCGACTGATACCGCCTTCATCGAGCTGATCCGGGTTACGTCCGACAATCATCGAAACCGCTTTGCGACCACCTTCAATACCGTCTTCACGCAACCCAGAGGCTACCGCCCGCACATGATCGGCAAGGCTTTTCTGGGCCAGAAACACTGCGACGATGGTGATTTCAACCAGCGCGCCCGCTGTCCCCAGATAAGGCAGCAAATATTCTAGCGCCAACCCTACCACAATACAGGAAATTACCAGTCCGATTATCAGCCACATGCCATTGCTGCGCAGTGCATTGACGGAAAGACTGTGATCGTTGAGGCGTTTTTCACCCCAGCTGATTGCCTTGCCAAACAGAACCACCGGATGCGGAACTTTCTGCCAGAGCTGTGGCGGATCACCCACCACACGGTCCAGAACAAGCGCTAAAGCAAGAATAATCAGCTTTATTTCCATGGACTTGATGCGCTTTCCTGAATCACTTTTTCAAGCGGAGAGTATCCCGCAATGCCTGTTCCAATCGCATAACGCCCGCCTGATCAGGCGCTAGTCCTATGCGCAGCCAGCTTGGTGCATAGGCAAACTTTCGGACAAGAATATGCCGCTCACAAAGTGCATCGTAAATTGCATGAGCATTTTCATGTTCAACGAGCGAAAACAACGCTGTGCCACCTACTTCCACGAGCTGACAATGTGCGAGCGTCGCGGCGAGCTCTGCCCGTCTTGTATCAATGCGTCCGTGAAACGCCTCAAGCTCAACACCACTTTCGAAAGCATGGAGTGCAATCGCAAGCGTTGGCCCCGCCACGGCCCATGGACCGAGCCTGCCTGCAACGCGCTTCACAAGCGCATCATTTGCAAGCAGGAACCCAAGCCGAACGCCTGCAAGGCCAAAGAACTTGCCAAAGGATTTCAACACGACCAGCGGCGCATTCGCAGCATGTCTTGCAATGCTCACCTCCGGATGCGGATCAGCAAAAGCCTCATCCACAACTAGAAAGCCACCACGCTCGCCCAACTTTCGCGCAAGCCCCAGCAAATCAGGCCGCGCAACAGTCCGGCCATCCGGGTTGTTCGGATTGACGATTGTGACCACCAGCGCATCCTCCGGGATGTCGTCGAGCGTCGCACATTCGATCACATTCCAGTTTGCCGCTTCAAAAGCTGCCGCATGTTCCTGATAGGTCGGACCCAAAATGGCGACCGTGGCAGGCTCAAGCAATGTCGGAATAAGCTGAATAAGCGCCTGCGTTCCCGGGCTGGCAACGATTGGCGCATTCTGACCGGCTTCGTAATAGGAACGCGCCGCAGTCAGAACCCGCAACAATAGCCCCTCATCCGGCAAACGGTTCCACAAGGGCGCAGCCAGTTCCGGCAGAGGAAAATGTTCGGGATTGATACCCGTTGAAAGATCAAGCCAGTCTTCGGCCTTGCCGCCAAAGCGCGCAATAGCCTTATCCAGCGCTCCGCCATGCTCAATAGTCATGTTCAGGCATTCTCTCCGGAAAAATCAATCACATGCATGAAGGAGCCAGCAACTGAACCAACGCGAAGTCCCGCCTCTCCCAACTCTTCACCCAACGCATCGCGGACGCGGAACAGCCGTTCGGCCTCACCTTCAAGCACAATACTGGCATAGTGAAACTCATGAGCCGAAAGCGGCAACTGCCATGGCGAACCCGGCAAAGGTTCCAGTTTGCGATAGCCAAGGTGCATTTTGCGTTTGGCAAAGCTTGTTTCAAGCGGAAGCAGCCCAAGCATAGGATGCTTCACGCAAGACGAATCTTCCAGCGTCTCACCCAGCACCATATAGCCGCCACACTCGCCGTAGATACGCACACCACGATCCGCAGCGCGTCTCATGCTCTGCTGGAAATGCTTCGCTTGGCTCAGTTTTGCGGCATAAAGCTCAGGATAACCGCCCGGCAGATAAATGGCGTCAACGCTTTCATCGGGCGCTTCATCAGCAAGCGGTGAAAAGAATGAAAGCTCGGCACCACGCCTGCGCCAGCCTGCAAGTAGATGCGCATAGGCAAAGGCGAAGGCGTCGTCTCGCGCTACTGCAATGCGGTTTCCAAGCGGCGTGAGGCGAGGAACATTCGCCATAGCCTCATGATGCTTTGGCCGCGACCAGATATGCTCTAAAGCGCTTAAATCAATACGCGCATCAACCACATCCGCAGCGTACTCAAGGAAACGCTCCAGATCGGCATGTTCTGCTGCTTGAACGAGACCCAAATGCCTTGAAGGCAGAACCAGCGCTTCATCGCGCGGAATTACGCCCAGAACGGCAATACCGAGCGGTTTGATCGCTTCGCGCAGCATGGCCTCATGTCTGCCGCTGCCAACCCGGTTAAGGATGACCCCGGCAATCAGCACATCTTTGCGAAACTGGCTGAAACCTGAAATAAGTGCAGCAATGGAATGGGATTGGCGTGCGCAATCAACCACCAGAACAACTGGCAGATCAAGAGTTCGCGCCAAATCTGCCGACGCACCCTTTCCATCGAGCGCTCCGTCGAAAAGCCCCATCATGCCTTCAACAACAAGCAGCTTATTGCCTTCGGTCATACGGGATGAAATGGCACTGATAAGCTCTGGCCGCATGGCCCAGGGATCAAGATTAAAGCAATCCACACCGCTGGCAGCCTTATGGTAGGCAGGATCTATGTAATCCGGACCAGCTTTCGCAGATGCAAGCGCCTCGCCGCGCCGCTTTAGAGCGCGCAGCAGCCCAAGCGTCAAAGTGGTTTTGCCTGAACCGGAAGCCGGCGCTGCAATCATGAAACCCTTCATGCGCTCTTTTCCCTGCTAAGATGAAGCGGATCGCTTGTCAGTTTTCGACCCTGAGATGCACCGGCCCAGTCAAGCCCCGCACGCAGCTTCACAACCTCTCCCACAACCACGATTGCCGGTGGCTTGAGACCCGATGCTTCTACATCTACAACCGCGCGTGACAATGTTGTCTCCAGAACCACCTGTTCAGGCAAACTGGCATTGCAGACAAATGCGACCGGCTCATCTGGCGAGCGTCCTGCTGTCATCAGACGCTCTGTGATGAGGTCGATATGCTTCATCGCCATATACATCACAATAACCGGAGAAGACTGAGCAATGCCCTCCCAATTAATACGATCTGGCATCAGCCCTGTTGCATCGTGGCCCGTGAGGAATGTAACTGATTGGTTGATATCGCGATGCGTGGCCGCAATTCCTGCATAGGCAAGACCGCCGATACCCGCTGTAATGCCTGGCACAATGCGAAACGGCACGCCATGTTCGACAAGCGTCAGCGCCTCCTCGGCACCGCGCCCAAAAACAAATGGATCGCCACCTTTCAGGCGCAGAACCTTCTTGCCTTCTTGAGCCAGTTCCACCAGTCGAAGCGAAATATCGCGCTGCTTTGGTGAAGGCTTGCCGCCGCGTTTGCCTGCGTATTCAACAATTGCGTCATCGCGCTTGAGTGAAAGACAGGCTTCATCAACCAGCGCATCATAGACAATAACATCCGCTTCCCGCAGCGCGTTGACTGCATGCAATGTGAGCAGGCCCGGATCACCCGGCCCGGCACCAACAAGCCAGACGTGCCCGGGCTGTATCGCGGGCAAGCTGACTTTGCTCTTCGCAACGATACATTCCGGCGCATGTTCAGGCTTATTCATCGTCATCAACCATAATTCTATCTAGTGGTCTAATTCCAAAATTTACCACCATCGGTTACCAACGCTGAGAAATTTTGGAATTTAAAAGATCACTAGCATCTCTATGAACCTAGTGGATTTTTCGAATTTTACGTTTGTTACGACGCCTACTTCAGTAGAAATACAAACGTAAGATTCAATCCACTAGCGGCACAGCTATCAGATACATTATAAGGCGTCCATGAACGATGAAACCGCCCCTGCGAATAAAACTCCGGAAACGGACAAAGAAAAAGCCGAACTGCGTCGCGGCTGGACAACGGGTGCCTGTGCCACAGCTGCTACCAAGGCAGCGCTGACTGCGCTCATTACCGGTGAATTCCCCGATCCGGTCGGCATCATCTTGCCCAAAGGCGAAGTCCCCTATTTCCAGCTTGAATATGAAGGGCTGGGTGAAGGCTATGCCATGGCAGGTATCGTCAAAGATGCGGGTGATGATCCGGATGTCACGCACGGAGCAACAATCATTTCAACCGTTTTCCCTGCCCCTCCCGGCACAGGCATTGTGTTTCAGGCCGGTGAAGGTGTAGGCACCGTAACCCGACCCGGCTTGCAAATTCAGCCGGGCGAAGCGGCAATCAATCCAACTCCGCGCCGCATGATGACAGAAATCTGCGAACAGATATGCGCGGAATATGGTCTGCCTGCTGATCTGGTGATTACGATTTCCGTTCCGGGCGGCGAAGAAATTGCGCAGAAAACGTGGAACCCCCGCCTTGGCATCGTTGGCGGCATTTCGATCTTGGGCACAACAGGCGTTGTGCATCCCTTTTCGTGTTCAGCATGGATACATTCTATCCATCGCGGCATAGATGTGGCGCGTGCTGAAAAGCAAAAACATGTACTCGCTGGGACCGGCTCAACCTCTGAAGACGCAGCACAAGCACTTTATGATCTGCCGGATTTTGCAATTCTCGACATGGGTGATTTTGCTGGTGGCGTACTCAAATATCTGCGAGCGCATCCCATCGATAAGCTTACCCTTGCAGGTGGATTCGCCAAGCTTACAAAACTTGCTCAGGGTGAACTTGATCTTCATTCCGCGCGCTCACAGGTCGATAAAAGCTTCCTCTGGACTATTGCCGAAAAGGCTGGCGCGCCAAGCGACATGAAGGACCGGATTCTTTTTGCGAACACTGCGCTGGAAGTGCTTGAAATGACTCAAAGCCTTGGCATCGACATGGCTACGCCGATTGCTGAAAAAGCTAAGCAGGTGGCGCTCGAAACCCTGCGCGGCGCACCTGTTGAAGTCGAAATCATTGTGACGGATCGCAAAGGCAATATCCTTGCCCGCCTCTAAAATACTCATTCTTGGCGGCACGGCCGAAGCATCAAAGCTTGCTTCCTCACTGGAGGCCCTACCCGTCGAAGCTATCACCTCGCTTGCAGGCCGAACGGCCAACCCTGCTCCAGTCATCGGCAAGCTGCGCATTGGCGGATTTGGCGGCGCAGAAGGTCTAACGGCTTATCTGGCAACCGAAAAAATTGATCTTCTGATTGATGCGACACATCCCTATGCAACGCGCATTTCACACAATGCTATCGTTGCATCCGATATGGCAAATATTCCGCTACTCCGGCTTGAACGTCCAGCATGGGAAAAGGCAAGCGGCGATAACTGGATTGAGGTCGAGAACGAAGCGCAGGCTGCGACCTTGATCCCCGCTGGTGAGCGTGTTCTGCTCGCACTGGGCCGCCAACATATCAAACCCTTTGCAGATCGTAGCGATGTTCACTTCATCATGCGGATGATCGACCCGCCAGAAGTAAGCCTCCCGCACGATTGTGAAATCGTTCTGGCACAACCCGGAAACTATGAATCTGAGAAGCAATTCCTGAGCGGGCGAAAGATCGGCCTGATTGTCAGCCGCAATTCTGGCGGCAGTATATCCTATGCGAAAATCGAGGCAGCGCGCGATCTCGCCTTACCTGTACTGATGATCGCACGCCCACCCGTTGAAGCCAAAACTGTTGTCGCCACCGTGGATAAAGCAATTGAATTTGCGCGTTCAGCTCTAAGGTTTTGAGCGCGCAACATGGCTATGCGCTTCATGATAAAGCGCTGAATCACGGAAGTTCTTCGGATCAAGACCACGTCCAATGAACACCATCGCCGTTCTTTTGACGCCAGAAAGCTCCACTTTTGCCACAATGTCAGACAGTTTTCCGCGCAGAATCTGCTCATCTGGCCACCCAATTCGGTATGCAACGACCACTGGACAGTCAGAACCGTATAGTGGCGTCAGCTCCTTTTCGATCTTCGCAAGGTTCCGGATCGACAGGTGAATGACCAAAGTCGCACCAGATTTACCCAGCGTGGCGAGATCCTCACCTTCCGGCATCGCAGATGATTTTACCGAAGTCCGCGTCAGAATAATGCTCTGGTTAACTTCCGGAATTGTCAGTTCCTGTTTCATTGCAGCCGCAGCCGCTACAAAAGCCGGGACACCCGGCGTCACGTCATAAGGGATGCCGAGCGCATCAAGCCTGCGCATCTGCTCGGCCATCGCGCCATAAATCGACGGATCGCCTGAATGCACGCGTGCAACGTCATGCCCTTTGGCATGAGCCGCCTCAATCGCCGCAATGATTTCATCAAGTGTCAGCGAGGAACTATCAATCAGCAGCGCATTATCGGGTGCAGATGCAACAACTTCTTTTGGCACCAGCGATCCTGCATAAATGCAGACCTGACAGCTTTCGATCAGTCGCAAACCACGCACGGTGATAAGGTCGGCGGCACCGGGACCGGCTCCGATGAAATGAACTGTCACGTTTTCTTCCTCTGTTCAGGCGTTTCGAATGCCTGTCAGGTGGCAGAAGAGTCAATCTTTTTCAGGCAAAAGTCCTTGAATATCATTGAAGATCGACTGCCACTCTTCCGGCGTCAGCTCGAAGAAGTTGAAGCTTCTGAGCAGAAATGCACCCTCATTGGCAATGAAAGCCAGTCGCGCGCGCCTGCCTTCAGGTGTCGAAACATCAAGTCCATCCCACTGCTTGCGATACCAGGTCCGCGTTTCATCAAGATAATGGGAGTTGGGAATAAGGCTCGCCATCATTGCGGCAAATCGTGAATCGTCCTCAGCATCGCTTTCGCGCGTCACCGCGATATGGGCAGCAATATGTGAAATCGCATCTTGTCTGTGCTGTTTGCGCGCTGTCACCAAATCGTCGAACCGGTCGCCCCACCGCTCGATCATAGCTTTCATCAGCCCGTCTTTATTACCAAAGCAATACTGCACGCCGCCCTTGGTAACGCCGGAGGCCTGTGCCACCGCATCCATGGTCAGCGCAACGATACCACCTTCGGCAACCAGCTTCTCGGCCATATCCAGGACGTGGTCACGGTCGATTGAGCGCGGACGGCCGGTTTTCAGCAATTTCTTACTTTCCATACGGACGGATTTATATTATGTCAGCCACCCTGACAAGTTTGAATACGCTCGTATTGAAAAGGTGTAATCCGATGTTGCCGCAAAATCGCTGGCTCGTTCTCGCAATTGTTTCCAGCGCGTTGTTCCTGATCGTTGTGGATATGACAGTGCTTTACACAGCGCTGCCACGCCTCACCCATGATCTGGCGGCAAGTGCTTCCGAAAAGCTCTGGATCATGAATATCTACCCGCTGGTGGTGGCAGGCCTGCTGCCGGGCCTCGGCACGCTAGGCGACAAGCTCGGCCACAAGCGCATGTTCATGAATGGCCTGGTGGTGTTTGGCCTTGCTTCGCTATGTGCAGCCTATTCGCCAAACCCGGAAGTGCTGATCGCAGCCCGCGCATTTCTCGCTTGTGGCGCGGCGATGATGATGCCTGCTACGCTTTCGATCATTCGACTGACCTTCACCGATGAAAAAGAACGCTCGCTTGCCATTGGCATCTGGGCGGCGATTGCTTCGGGTGGCGCGGCCATCGGCCCTGTCGCGGGCGGTGTACTGCTCGAATATTTCTGGTGGGGCTCAGTGTTCCTGATTAACGTGCCTGTTGTACTGGTGGCCCTGGCACTTTCAGCCTTCAACCTTGAAAATCGTCCCCTTGGCTCCAAGCGCAAATGGGATCTCGTCGGTTCGATCCAGATTATGATCGGCCTGATCGCATTGACCTATGCCGTCAAGGAACTGGCCAAGCGCGATGCATCAATGACTGTCTTTGCGAGTGCTCTGATTATCGGCCTCATCGCAACGACCATTTTCGTGCGCCGTCAGTTTTCAAGCAAGGAGCCGCTCATCGACTTCTCGCTTTTTAACAACAGGCTGTTCTCAACAGGTGTGTTTGCGGCTCTCGTTGCATCAGGTTCGATGACTGGTATGGAACTGGTATTCAGCCAGCGCATGCAGCTGATCGAAGGCATGACGCCTTTGCAGGCTGGCCTGATGATCTTGCCTATTCCGCTTGCGGCCTTTGTAGCTGGACCGCTGGCTGGCATGATGTTGCCGCGCCTTGGCGCAGGCAAGGTGCTTTGGGCGTCGCTCGGCATCACCGCTCTCGGTGTGGTGATCTATATCCTGACCTATAAGCTCTCGACGCATTTCTATCTGGCAGGGCTTGCTGTCCTCGGTTTTGGTGTTGGCTGTGCAATGACCGGCGCATCCTCGTCAATCATGGGTAATGCACCGGCCGAAAAGGCTGGCATGGCGGCATCTGTCGAGGAAGTTTCGTTTGAACTTGGCAATGCGCTGGGTGTGACGATCTTCGGCAGTATCCTGTCGGCATTCTATACCGCCAGCCTTATCCTGCCTGCAGGCTCAAACATTCCATCTGTTGTCCGCGACAGCCTGGATGAAGCGCTTCTCGCTGCACAATCGATGCCGGAAGCGGATGCCTATACTCTGACTACCCTCGCATCGCAGGCATTCGAAAATGCCTATGTGGCTGTCATCGTTGCAACCGCTGCCCTGCTGCTCGTTGCGACTGTTGCAACCTACATCGTGCAACGTCGCAAGGTGAAGATCGCGTAATTCATACGCTCCGTGTCACCGCAATCGCTGCGGTGGCACATTCACTGGTCGTTTTTCCGATCAGCAATTCTGCATCATCTCCGGCCGCAGCAAGCGCTGCAGATTCTGCAACGCCATGGCATCCGACCGTAGCGAAAACCACGTCCGACGGGTGCTTCAACTTTGGCGTTTCTTCTTCAAGCCGCACGGCATCAAAGAAGAGCAGCTCGCTACCATAATGTTGAGCAAGCTTGGCCCAGACCGGATCACCTTGCTTAGTGGAAATTGTCGCTATGACAGAAGGTCGCTTCAAACCGGCTTTAAGCAAAACCTTGTCTGCCAATGAAACGAGTTCCTCGAGACTTACGCCTGACGAACTTCCCATCCCAAGCGCAGCCCATTTTTCCTTAGACTGCACGAGGTGCCGACTGCGGGGCCAGCTGCTGAGCCTGCCGCAAATCATCCGCTGTAACGCCAAGGATGTCGGCAATGCGCTTGATCATCGCTGTTTCGGACTGATCAACATGATTATCTGCACGCGCAATGCGCATCAGATCGCGCAGTAGTGATGCACGGCGTTCAGGGGCCATTTCAGCCAGCATAGAAGCCGCCTGCTTGGTGGTGGTCTCATAGCCGAAGTCTTTAAGATACTCGGTAACTTCCGGCAGCTCTTCCGCCGAAATACCAAAATTCTCGGAAACGATATCTCTGAAAGCTGCAATTTCTGCCGGATGACGATCGCCATCGGCAAAAACCACATGAAGCAGAAGAAGCAGTTCCGAAGCGAGTGCCGGATCTTCGGCGACACGCTGCACAGCACTCTTTTTGCTGAGAAACGCAGTAATGCGTTCGAAAATGCTTTCGCTCATGGATGACCGTCTCCTGTTACCAACCTGACCTGCATCAATAATGATGCCTGAACAAAAAAACAACGCAAGCGCCAGCAAGTTCCCGCCCTCGTCTTTACCCGAAAAAGCAGGAGAAACGCGTCTGGCGCAATCAGGTTGTCTGCTCTATGTTGCATCAACTTTTGCCGGACCCCCTCCATGCTTGAATTTTTCGATACATTGACGCTCCTCCTGACCATGGCCGCTTTCATTGCGGGCATTATCGATTCTATCGCAGGCGGAGGCGGTATGATTACGATCCCGGCATTGCTTCTGGCAGGTGTGCCACCTGTCGAAGCGCTTGGCACAAACAAGTTGCAAGGCCTGTTCGGCTCTTCCTCTGCAACCATTGCCTACGCGCGCAAAGGCCATGTGAACATCAAGGAACAATGGCCCGAAGCCATTGCATCGCTGGTCGGTTCAGTTTTTGGTGCGCTTTTGGCAACTGTCCTGCCAGTCGATATCATGCGGGCAGCCTTGCCAATTCTGCTGATCGCGATTGCCATTTACTTTGCGGTGAAACCAAGCCTTGGTGATGTGGATCGCGCACGTCGGATAGGACCCTTCCTGTTTGGCGTCACGCTGGTTCCATTGATTGGCTTTTACGACGGGCTGTTCGGTCCGGGAACCGGCTCATTCTTCATGCTGGCATTCGTCGCACTGGCAGGCTACGGCGTACTGAAAGCAACCGCTCATACCAAGCTGCTCAATTGCGCATCCAATATCGGCGGCTTTGCCACTTTTGCGCTCGTTGGCACGATCAACTGGAAACTAGGCATCTGTATGGGGATTGCACAGTTCATCGGCGCTCAGATCGGTGCAAGCCTTGCCATGAAGATTGGCTCACGCATCATAAAGCCCCTGCTGATTGTGGTGAGCCTCGCGCTTGCCGTGCGGCTTCTCATGGAGCCGAGCAATCCCATTCGCCAGATGATAGGTTTCTAAATCCTCAGCGCTACCAGCACGACACCACAGCCGATCAGCGCAATTCCAAGCCAGTTGATCGTAGACATACGTTCGCCAAGGAATGCTGCGCCGAAAAGCGCAACTAATACCACCGACAGTTTATCGACAGGGGCGACGCGTGACGCGTCACCAATTTGCAGCGCCCGGAAATAGGCAAGCCATGACGCGCCGGTGGCAAGGCCAGAGAGCACGAGAAACACCCAAGACTTTGCAGAAATTTCGCCGGGCTTCTGCCATTGGCCTGTCACGGTCAGAAAAAGGCAAAGCGCGCCGATGATCACCAGCGTGCGAACCAGCGTGGCAAAATCTGAGTTGATGCCCTGAATGCCGACCTTGGCGAATATCGCCGTCAAGGCAGCGAAAACCGCCGACATCAAGGCCCAGAATTGCCAACTCGCTACCATGATCAGAACTCGATCCCCTTTTGCGCCTTCACGCCCGAACGGAACGGATGTTTGATCATTTCCATCTCTGTGACAAGATCAGCAAACTCGATCAGCTCATCCTTGGCATTGCGGCCAGTAATGATGACGTGTTTCATCTCAGGCTTGGCGGCAAGCACTTCGATGATTTCCTCGACAGGCAGATAATCATAGCGAAGCACAATATTAAGCTCATCGCAAAGCACCATGTCATAGCTTTCATCGAGGATCAGGGCCTTAGCCTGTTCCCATGCATCGCGCGCCATGGCGATATCGCGGGCACGATCCTGCGTTTCCCATGTAAAGCCTTCACCGAGTGCCGAGATCGTCACCTGCTCCGGAAACTTCTCCAGTACCCAGCGCTCGCCGGTATCCCATGAACCTTTGACAAACTGCACGACACCAATCTTCATACCATGGCCAAGTGCGCGGAAAACCATACCGAAGCCTGCGCTCGACTTACCCTTGCCTTTGCCTGTATGGACAATGACCAAACCTTTTTCGTCGGTCTTAGTGGCTTGAATCTTATCACGCGCCGCTTTCTTCTTGCGCATCTTATCCGCATGACGGGCATTCAATTCCTCTTCCGTCATCGAAAGAAGTTTCGCAGATTTCTCAGCCATTTAATGCCCTTTCCGGAATCAGTTTTTTAAGTTTAGCAAGGTCCATGGAAGATGACAGATCTTCCAGATCGGACTTTGCTTACAAACAAAGAGTGGCACGTCACATCATCGTTTTCGTGCGGTACTCCATAAGGTTTTCCAGCTCAAACCGTGCTGAATTGGAACGTGGCACCCAGAAGCCACGTTCAATTGCATCGTTGAGCTTTGAAGCGGTTTCACTCAGCGCAGCCGGATTTTTCTCAAGCATAAAATCATGCACCGCTCTATCAGCGATATAGGCCTGATAGACAGCCTCGAAGTGATGATTGCCAACTTTGCCAGTCGTGGCCGCAAAAGCGAAAAGATAATCGACAGTGGCTGCAATTTCCGCTGCCCCTTTGTAGCCGTGGCGCATGACGCCAGCGATCCACTTAGGGTTCGCCGCACGGCCGCGCACAACCCGCGCCAGCTCTTCTTCGAGCGTGCGGATCACCGGCTTCTCAGGTTTTGAATGATCATTGTGATAGACGGTCGGCATCGCGCCCGTCAGCTTCTCAACAGTCGCAGCCATTCCACCTTCGAACTGGTAGTAGTCATCGCTGTCGAGCAGATCATGCTCGCGATTATCCTGATTCTGCACCACGGCCTGCACAGAACGAAGCCGCTCTTCAAGCAACCCGCGCTCCGCTTGTCCTTCTTCGCCTGCACCGTAGGCATAGCCACCCCAGACAAGCCAGGCTTCCGCCAGATCATTGCGGCCAGCCCAGCCATTTTCGTCAATCAGTGCCTGCAAGCCAGCGCCATAGGCGCCGGGCTTTGATCCGAACACGCGATAGCCCGCGCGACGCTCGGCGGTCTTTTCGTCAGCCCCCGTTGCGATAAGCCGTGTTTGTTCGGCTTTGATGCGATTAGCAATCGGATTGTCATCCGCCTCTTCATCAAGCGCACCCACAGCACGAACAGCCTTGTCAAACAATGCAATCTGCTCGGGGAATGCATCGCGGAAGAAACCGGAAATTCGCAATGTCACATCAACACGCGGGCGGCCAAGCTTGGCAATCGGCACAATCTCGTAGCCGGTGACGCGCCGCGAAGCCATATCCCAGACAGGTTTCACGCCGATGAGCGCAAGTGCCTGCGCAATATCATCGCCGCCGGTGCGCATGTTGGAGGTTCCCCATGCGGTCAAACCAAACGAGGTCGGCCACTCGCCGTGATCCTGCGTGTAACGGGTAATCAGCAGTTCCGCCGACTTGCGCCCCAATTCCCATGCGGCAGGTGTCGGCACGGCACGACTATCGGTCGAAAAGAAATTACGCCCGGTCGGCAAAACATCTGGCCGTCCACGCGTTGGCGCACCCGATGGTCCCGGCGGCACAAAGCACCCTGAAATAGCAGATAGAAAACCTTCAATCTCCGAAGGGCCACAGGATGTCACCATGGGGCGCAAATGATCATTGATCGATTGCAACACGGCATTGGTCTGCGTCCAATCTGCCGGGCACTCGACTTCGCCCTCAACAAATTGCGCGGCAAGCAATTCGATACGTTCAACCGTATCACCTTTAATACGCCAGCTCGCAGGGCTTGCAGCCAACAGCAGTGTAGGCTTCGGCCCGGTCCACGGATCAGCCATCACACAGTCGAGTGGATCAAAATCTTCCCCAAGGCCTACGTCTTTTGCGATTGCACGTTGCAGGCTTTGTTCGCCCGTCAAACCACCCAGCGCAACAGGAATACCACGCGGAACGCGTGCCAGTGCTACCAGCAAATCGGTAAGCAAACGCCCCTCTGGGGCCAGACCAAAAATGTGCAGCCCATCGCGGATTTGCATTTCCTTGAGATCGCAGAGATAGGCATCAAGCTTTTGCAGCGCCATATCTTCATCGTCATGGTCGTGAATACCCGCGTCGCGGTCGAGACCAATATCGCGCACAAGATCAAGAATCTGCGCCTTCAACCGCAGCAGGCGACGCGGATCGACGCCCGACGCCTCGTAATATTCATCGACCAGCGCTTCCAGATCTTTAAGCGGACCATAGCTTTCGGCTCGCGTCAGCGGCGGTGTCAGATGATCAATGATCACGGCACCCGCACGGCGCTTGGCCTGCGTGCCTTCACCCGGGTCATTAACGATAAACGGATAGACATGCGGTGTCGGGCCGAAGACCGCTTCGGGATAGCAATTTTCCGATAGCGCTAAGGCTTTACCGGGCAGCCATTCCAGATTCCCATGCTTGCCCATATGCACGATGGCATCGATCTTCGCCACATCACGCAGATAAGCATAAAACGCGATATAGCCATGCGGTGGCACCAGATCAGGTGAGTGATAGGTTTCTTTCGGATCAATATTATAGCCGCGTGCTGGCTGAATACCGGCAATGGTTTCGCCAAGTTTCATCAGCGGCAGTGCGAAACCTTCAAGCTTTCTATCAAAGAACGGGTCATTCTCCGGACCACCCCAGCGCATTGTCACTTCATTCTGAATCACATTCGGAAGCTTTGCAAAGAAGGCTTTGTATTGATTCAGAGAAATGACTTCGCGGATTACACGCCCGTCACGCGCGGCATTGGTTGGGCCGGCCATTAAAAGCTGCATAAAAGCATCACTATTGGCAGGCACATCACCCACCTGATAGCCCTCGCCTTTCATAGCCCGCAGCACTTCCACCGTTCCCGCGGGCGTATCAAGCCCAACGCCATTGCCCAGCCTGCCATCGCGGTTTGGATAATTGGCGAGGATCAGCGCAATGCGGCGTTCTTCTGGTTTCCTAAGCTTCAGGCGCACCCAGTTTGCCGCCAGTTCCGCCACAAAAGTCACGCGACCGGCATCCGGCTCGTGGGTGACTATATTGGCTTCAACGGCGCTATCGAATTGCTTTGCCGATTTAAACGACACCGCACGTGACAGCACACGGCCATCCACTTCCGGCAGCGCTACGTTCATCGCGAGATCGCGCGCCAGCAGCCCCTGCTGCGATGCTTGCCATGTGGCTTTTGGCGTACCGGAAAAGATCACCTGCAAAACCATATTACCGCGCTTATCGAGCACGGTCGGTTTGCGCTCAGCACCCGGTGATGAAATCGCAAAGCCGGTGGCATTGAGAACGATATCCGGCTGGTAATCTTCAAACAGACCATCGACAACCGCCGCCGAAAGTCTGTCTTTGAGGCTGGAAACAAAGATCGGAACCGGGTTCAAGCCCTTTGCCTGCAATGCACTGATCAGTGCTTCAACCGGCTGTGTCTGTCCGCTCTGCACCAGCGCACGATAAAAAATGATTGCCGCAGTAGGCGCCTCAACGGCCTTCCATTGCTGGCGGATCAGATCGAGCGAAGGCGTGGCCATATTGGGCCACCACAGCCCAGCTTTTAGAAGCGGTGCAGCCTCTTCCGGCTTTTCGCTCTCATCAATCAGTGCGCAACAATAATCGAGAAAGCGAGACGTATTGGCGGCCCCGCCTTCGATCAGATATTGCCAGAGGGCATCCCGCTCCTGCGCTGGCACGGTTGAAAATCTTGTCAGTCCGTAATCGGGCTTATCATCACCCGGCAGCACGGCGATTTTGATGCCGTGTGAAACTGCACAGGCATGAAGCGCCTCAAGCCCATAAGGCCAATAGGTCTCGCCACCAATAATCCGCACGACAATAAGCTTCGCATGCTTTGCCGTACGCTCAATATAAGCGTCGACTGACATGGGATGTGTGAGGCTTAGAAAATTAGCGAGCCGGAGATTTGGCCCGCTTTGCCCAAGCTTATGTGCTTGAGCAAGGCTTGCCAGTTCCGTATCGGCAGCGGAAAGGAACAATATATCGCCCGGCGTCTGGCCGAGGTCGACGGCCTCATTGCCGTCGCTGATCGTTCCTTTCTGGGCAAGTAAAAGATGCATTACAAGACGGCTTCTTTCACGGCTTTGGTGATAGCCTGCTCATCGATCTCATGCAGACCAATGACGACAAGACGCGTATTACGCACCTCATCCTTGCCCCATGGGCGGTCGAAATAATGCTCAATGCGTGGACCTACGGCCTGCACAACCAGACGCATCGGCTTGCCCGGCACATCGACAAAGCCTTTGAGCCGCAGAACATCGTGCTCCGCAATCACAGCCTTGAGCTTCTCGGTAAATGCCTTTGGATCAGCAACCGAGCCTGCTTCGACCACAAAGCTTTCAAACTCATCGTGATCATGCTCATGGCCATCAGCATGATGGATTTCATGATGCGACTTGCGGTTGGCGATATCGTCTTCCGTACCCACGCCAAGACCGAGCAGCACATCCGCACCAAGCTTGCCGAAGCTTGCTGGCACCATGTTGACGCGACGCGATGAGCGTGCAGCCACATCGGTCTTCACGCTATCGAGTTTGGCCGGATCAACGAGATCGGCCTTGTTCAGAACAATAAGGTCAGCTGCATGAATCTGATCCTCAAAAAGTTCCTCTAAAGGGCTTTCATGATCAAGAGATTCGTCCGCCGCGCGCTGAGCATCCACCTTGTCGTGATCGTCAGCAAAACGACCTTCGGCAACGGCGGCAGCATCGATAACCGTCACCACGCCGTCGACTGTTACCTGCGTCTTGATTTCAGGCCAGTTGAAAGCAGCGACCAGCGGCTGAGGCAGCGCCAGGCCAGAAGTTTCGATCACGATATGATCAGGACGATCCGCACGATCCAGAAGCTTGGTCATCGTCGGAATGAAATCATCGGCAACAGTGCAGCAGATGCAACCATTGTTGAGCTCGATCACGTCTTCCTCACGGCAGCTTTCGATACCGCAGCCTTTCAGAATTCCGCCATCAACGCCCAGATCGCCAAACTCATTGATAATGAGCGCGATGCGCTTTCCATTGGCATTTTCCAGCAGATTGCGGATCAGCGTCGTCTTGCCGGAACCTAAGAAGCCGGTGATTACGGTCGCTGGAATCTTTTGTCCCTGCATCGAATTATCCCTTCATTTTGAGCGGCAAGCCTGCCGCCAGAAAATAGACTTCATCCGCCACTGATGCCACGGCCTGATGCAAAAAACCGGCATGATCGCGAAACTCCCGCGCCATCTGATTTTCCGGCACAATGCCTAGGCCAACTTCGTTGGAAACGAAAACAACCGGACCTGAAAGCGGACTCAACGCCGCTATCAGTGTCTCGGTTTCAGCAGCGATATTCTGCTCTGCCATCATCAGATTGGTGATCCAGAGCGTCAGGCAATCGACCAGCACGAAGCGGTCATGCCCCGCATGTTTTTCAAGCGCCCCAACAAGGTCGAGTGGTTCTTCCACCGTCTGCCATTCACGTCCGCGACGGTCGCGATGAATGGAAATACGGCTTTCCATTTCCTTGTCGAATGCACGTCCTGTCGCGAGATAGACTGGCTGAAGTCCTGAGTCCTCAACCAGTTTCTCCGCAAACGACGACTTACCAGAACGGGCTCCGCCAAGAACGAATGTAATTTTTGCATTTTCATTTCTGGGCGGAGCCATAGGTATCAGCCTTCAATATCCGACTTTGCATAAGCCTGAATGAACCAGCCCAGCGCAAGACCAATGACGGCCCACATGAACAGGTTTGTTGCAAGCGATGCGACTGCATATTGCGAAGCAAGCAGCGATGGGATTGGCGATGCAATATCTTCAGGATGCGGTGCACCATAAAGATGTGGTGCGATAATCAACACAAGCCCGAGAATTTTGGAAATGATCTCACCACGCAAAACCAGCAGATAAATGCCGACGCCGCTTAACACCACTGTCAGAATCCACCAGAGCTGGCGCTGCGCCAGATCGGCTGCGGGCATCGCAGGCAGTTCCGGCGAAAGCCCCAAAGCTGGCAGGAAAGCGACTGCAAAGAAACCGGCCACACCCCAGAAAATACCGTTCTGCGGCGTAATACGACGACCAAGCAACAGAGCAACACCGCCCAAAAGCAGGGCAAAACCTGCGCCAGCTACGAGATTGGCGAGCAATGTATTGCCAAGACGACCAAACGGCAGTTCTGCCCCGGCCTCACCTTCACCTTCGCTGGTTGCAGCTGCTGCATGATCGTGCGGTGCAGCCGCTTCGGCTGCATCACCATGACTATGACCACCACCAGCGTCTTCATAAGTTTCCGCCTGAATGATCAGCGGAACGGTTTTCAAGTACATGGCAGGCGTCACGAGAAGCCCTGCCAAAAGGCCAGCAGCAAGTGTGGCCAGAAGATAACGGATCAACATTTCATTCCCTCAATAGCAATTCCCGCTCCGATGGCCGTCCACCATCGAGCGTTGCTCATTTCCAATTCAAAAAGCTAAACGGCTTAGTGGCAGGGAAAACCGTATGAATGACGCGTGTCGTGCGCTGAATCGTGCAGCGTATCGGAGTGAGCAAGACCCACGCCGTAAATCAGAAATGCACCAAGAAGCAGCGAAACGACGGCCGTGCCAAGACGCGTTGCAAGCGGCATAGCTAAAGTGTTGGGAACAGAATTTTGGGTACGCGCAGCCATGACAACCTCCGTGCAGGCAGCAGGGAAAACCTCCCATGGGGTGCGGACAAAATGTCCTTCACGCAACAGGCAGGTCTCCTGGCTCACGGGTCGTAGGGTTTGAAGCTGCCTTCCCAGAAACGCTGTGTTTCCAGTGGCCGCCGGTTAACCGGCTTGCCTCATCCCTCTCCGCTCTACAGTCGCGGGGTCGGCTGCGATAAAGACGCCCGGATTGGGTCCGTCCGTCGCATTCCCTTTTGGTATCGCCGGGATTCGTCCCGGCAAAACCTGTTGTGTAAATCGACACTAGGCTTTCACAAATGCGGCGTCAATCGAGTGCGAACAACGCATCAATATCAAGGCAGTTTTCAAGGCCGTCAGCCAGCTCATCAAGTGCCGTTTCAATGCCAGCACGATAATTCTCGACTGAACTGCTCACGCCGAGCGTTGCAAGAAACTGCCGACGGAACTCATCCGCACCAAAAACACCATGCAGGTAGGTGCCCATCACCCGACCGTTCGCCGAGACTGCCCCGTCATCGTGATCGCCGATCCGCGCGAATGGGCGGATAGCATCGGGACCATTTGTACGCCCTATATGAATCTCGTATCCATCAAGTGCTGCATCATAAAGTTGCGAGTGAGCCGCAACATTGCGCACGACTTTTTCCGGTTCCATCACAGTGTTGACGTCCAGCAGCCCCAACCCGTCAATGTCGCGCACCTGCCCCTCGATGCCGTCCGGGTCACTGATCCGGTTGCCGAGCATCTGAAACCCGCCACAAATACCAAGCACATGCCCGCCGCGCCGCACATGGAGCTGCAAATCGCGCTCCCATCCGTTTTCACGAAATGCAATCAGATCGGCAATCGTTGATTTCGTGCCCGGTAAAACCACAAGCCCTGCGTCATGCGGCAAAGGCTGTCCCGGCGGAACCATTACAACCTCAACCTGGTTTTCTGCTTTCAGCGGATCAAAATCGTCGAAATTCGCAATACGCGGCAACAGGGGGACTGCTACTTTCAACGCCTTGGCATCGCCGCGCGTGGCTCGTTCCAGAACGACCGAATCTTCAGCAGGCAGTCGTGACACGGCTTTCAACCATGGAACAACCCCAAAAGAACGCCAGCCCGTAAAGCGGGTAATCGCTTCCAGACCGTCATCAAACAGCGAAATATCGCCGCGAAACTTGTTAATCATGAAGCCGCGCACCATGGCGCGATCTTCATCCGGCAGAATTGTATGCGTACCGACCAGCGAGGCAATCACCCCGCCGCGATCAATATCACCCACCAAGACGACTGGCACATTTGCGCGCGTGGCAAAGCCCATATTGGCGATATCGCCGGCACGCAGATTGATTTCGGCAGGCGACCCCGCGCCTTCGATCAACACCAGATCGGCGCCATCACTGACAATATCAAAGGATTCCATCACCGCCGCCATCAGTTGCGGCTTTAACTGCTGATAATAGCGCCCACGCGCCTCGCCACGCACTTTACCCTGCACAACCACCTGACTGCCCATGTCAGTCTGTGGCTTCAGTAGAACCGGGTTCATATGAACCGATGACGGCTCGCCGCAAGCCAGAGCCTGAAGCCATTGCGCGCGCCCAATCTCGCCGCCATCATCGCTGACGGCTGCATTATTCGACATGTTTTGCGGTTTGAACGGCCGGACTTTCAGCCCGCGATTGCGTGCAACGCGACAAAGACCGGCAACAAGCACGCTTTTGCCGACATCCGAACCCGTTCCCTGAAACATGATTGCGCGTGTCATGCGAGCTTGCCTATCCCAACTTCATGCGACTGGCAATCGCCAGCGGTTGCGGCAACCTTATATGCAAAAATGCGCATCAGTTTATTACAAAAGTGAGCAACATTATTCCAATGGAGCGTTGGCAGCCACGCGCCATTGTGATCTAGTCGCCTCAGGAGGGTGCGGTGCTCATAGGGAGGAAACCATGGATACTGCCGACCAGAACCAGTTTGAACTCAATGAAGATCAACTCGCCATTCAAGATATGGCGCGCGGCTTCGCATCGGATTTTGTTGCGCCTCATGCACTGCGATGGGATCGCGACAAACATTTCCCGATTGACGTTATAAAGGAAACCGGACCGCTTGGCATGGGTGGCATTTATGTTCGCGAAGACGTAGGTGGATCGGCACTTAAACGCTCTGATGCGGTCCTTATTTTCGAGGCGCTTGCCGAGGCTTGCCCAGCTTTTTCAGCGTTTATTTCCATCCACAATATGGCAGCATGGATGATCGATACGTTTGGCAATGAAAGCCAGCGTCAGACATTTTTGCCTAAACTTACGTCGATGGAATGGCTTGCGAGCTATTGCCTGACTGAACCCGGTTCAGGCTCCGATGCAGCCGCACTTCGCACCCGCGCAGAGCGGGATGGCGATCACTATGTACTTAACGGCACCAAGCAGTTTATTTCCGGTGCGGGAGCTACCGATCTTTATGTAACTATGGTGCGTACCGGCGAGGACGGTCCGAAAGGAATTTCTACCATCGTTGTGCCGAAAGATGCGCCCAGCCTGTCGTTTGGCGCCAATGAGCACAAGATGGGTTGGAATATGCAGCCCACCCGCACAGTGATTTTCGACAATTGCCGCGTGCCTGTCGCCAACCGTCTGGGTGACGAAGGTACGGGCTTCCGAATCGCCATGGCCGGCCTTGATGGTGGACGACTAAACATCGCCGCCTGCTCGCTCGGTGGTGCACAATCTGCACTCAATAAAGCTTTGGAATATACGGGGCAGCGCAAGGCTTTCGGCCAGAGAATTGACCGGTTTCAGGCGTTGCAGTTCCGCCTTGCTGATATGGAGACCGAGCTCTCAGCAGCAAGACAGCTTCTTTACACTGCTGCGAGCAAGCTTGACCGCAAAACGCATGATGCCGGCAAATGGTCAGCGATGGCCAAACGCTTTGTCACCGACACAGGCTTTAACGTCACCAATGACGCGCTGCAGCTTCTGGGTGGCTATGGCTATCTTCATGATTACGGCATCGAGAAACTTGTCCGCGATCTGCGCGTTCATCAGATTCTCGAAGGCACCAACGAGATCATGCGCGTCATCATTGCTCGCCAGCTGATCGGACGCTGATACAAATATTGAATGGGAGGAAATCATGGCCACTATCGCGTTTATCGGCCTCGGTAATATGGGCGGCCCAATGGCCGCCAATCTGGTGAAAGCCGGACACAAGGTCATAGGCTTTGATCTGCTGCATGCTCATCTTGAAGAAGCTAAAGCCAACGGCCTTCAGATCGCGGCAAATGCTGCAGAAGCGGTCAGCGATGTAGACGCGGTTATAACCATGTTGCCTGCTGGTAAACATGTTCTTTCTGTTTATGAAGACATTGCCCCTAAGGCTCGTAAAGACTCACTCTTCATCGATAGCTCGACGATTGACGTTGATTCGGCGCGCAAAGCTCACGAAATCGCAGCCCGCCATGGCCACCTCTCCATTGATGCACCGGTTTCGGGCGGCACAGGTGGCGCCGCAGCAGGTACCCTCACCTTTATGGCGGGCGGCAGCGATAATGCCTTTGCAAAGGCTGAGCCGCTTCTTCAGCCGATGGCTGGTAAGATCGTGCATTGCGGCGGCGATGGCGCAGGTCAGGCTGCAAAAATTTGCAACAACATGATTCTCGGCATTTCGATGATCGGCGTCAGCGAGGCCTTTGTGTTAGCTGAAAAATTAGGCCTCTCGCATCAGGCACTGTTTGATGTGGCATCCACCTCATCGGGGCAATGCTGGTCGCTGACGACCTATTGCCCGGTGCCCGGACCAGTACCAACATCGCCTGCCAACCGGGATTATAAGCCCGGATTTGCAGCAGCTCTGATGCTCAAAGACCTCAAGCTTTCGCAGGAAGCGGCAAAAAGCTCGGGTGCTGCAACGCCGTTGGGCGCTCATGCAGAAGAACTTTACAGCCGCTTCGACAATGAAGGGCATGGCGGAGACGACTTTTCGGGCATAATAAATTTCTTGCGCTCAACCAAAGCAGGCAATTGAGAAATTCTTCGCCAAAGCAGCGAAAAACTTGCTTTGTTTAGATTTGCTTAAGTATCTGATAACTGTCCGGTAACGATGTTGCGCTAAAAAGGAGCCAGAGACGGTGCAAACCTTCTCGACGCTCCGGATCTGGTACTGCGTACCGGAGCTTCAGTCTCTCCCGCCTGTGTATTGTTTGGCGGGAACGCCATGCGTTTTTGGCAAAACCGTGCACCTTCAGAGGCAGCGCGGTTTTTGCCATTGTTCATTTCATAAATTATGCGTGATTTTTATATTAGATCTGGTTCCAAAGATTGAATTCTGGCCATAATCCTGTGAAAGCTAACCGCTGCTTGGTACGCAGATAAAGCGTAATTTTTTCTGGGATCTATAGATTTTGAGTGCAACACGACCAATAACGGCACTTCCAGCCGAAAAAAACACGTTCGGTTTACCGGCGGCGGTGCTTTTTGTCCTTTGTTATTTCGCCTTCCAGGCAATATTGGTCACGTTTGTATCAAACGGTGCAGGTCTCGACGATGCGGAACAGCTCGCCAATATCGGCTATCTTGATTGGGGTTACGGCGGCTCTCAGCCACCGCTTTACACCTGGATAACAAATATTACGGCGTCGGTGCTAGGCACTTCTATGCTGACGTTGCAGATCGTCAAGTTCGGTGTACTCGCAAGCCTTTTTCTAAGTGTATTCGCCGCAATGCGGCTGCTCGGGTTTTCACGTATCGTTGCCTCGACGTCAATGCTTGGGCTTTTTCTCATTCCGCAGATTGGATGGGAATCGCAGCGCGCACTCACACACTCTGTTGCAGGCACAGCGGGCTGTGGTTGGGCCTTTTTGGCTCTTGCCTGGCACATGCGCGCCCGTCATGTGGGTTCGGCGGCCGTACTCGGCATTACTATGGCTGCAGCGATTCTGGGCAAGTTCAATGCCTCGCTTTTCATAATTATGCTGATTGTCACCGCTCTTTCAGTCCCCGAATATAGAAAAATTCTCCTTTCAAAGCTCTCTATCGTCACAATCATTGCCTTTGGCGCGGCTTTCGCCCCCACGGGCATGTGGATGCTCGCGCACAAATCGAGCGTCATTGCTCGCTCTGGCAAACTCCAGATAGGCGCTTCGGGAAATCTCTTTATTGACCGCCTCAACGGTGTCGGCAGCTTTATTGAAGCAGCCTTTCTATTTTCGATTGTAGCACTCGCGGTTGCGGGCATTATTGCGCTTATCCACTCGAAAGCACGGACATCACCAAATAAACCGTTCACTTCAGGCGAGATTTTTATGCGTCGCCTGCTTATCATCGGAATGGGAATTGTTTTTGCCGGTGTCGTGCTGGCCGGTGTCAGCAATATCAAAGACCGCTGGTTGCAGCCGGTTCTTTTCCTTCTGCCTGCAGCCACCGCTGCCTGGTTTGCACATTATCGAGCCGGAACACGAGCGCTGATAGATTTCGCGACTGTAAGTATCGTTGCGGCTCTAATTGTGCCACCTGTCCTTGCCTATTATCTCACATATGGCTCAAGCACGCCGCCCTATGGCCAGCTGGAATATCAGCGTCTTTACGATGAAGTGAGGCAGCAGGGCGAGTTTAAAACGATCTTGACGGACAACGCACAGATCCCCGGTAACTTCCGTCTCTTCGACCCGTCTCTCCAGATTATTCATCCTGAAACACCGTTTGGTGCGGCCAATGCAGCGAGACCTACGCTGGTTATGTGGTTCGGAGATGCAGTTCCAAATGAGCGTGTATCGGCGCTTATAAACGAGGCGCAGATTCATATTCCTGAAACGGGTATTACAACGACCAAGATCGCCTACAGAACCCGTCCAGACATGAACATCACTGTGAGTTACTTCCTGCAGAAATAAAAAAGGTCCGGGTTAATTACCCGGACCTTTTCATTTTATTCTACTGTTTCCTGCACCGCATGTGCGGTGCCTTTGACGTCGCGCCCGACGCCGCGGACTGTATTTGCGCAAGACGCCAGCGTGAAAGCACACAGAACGATGGCAACGGGGACAATGCGGGATAGCTTCATAACAGTCTCTCCATTGAGATGCTCAATTCAACCAAATATGCCTCCCAAACTACCTGACGCGCGCTGCCCGGTATTCTGGCGGTGAAGCCGTTACTCGGCTGTCACATATAAAATCTAGCGCAGCTTTTTTCGCTGGCAAGAGAGGTATTTAGTAAACTGCTAAAGTTTCATTGCACGGCTCAACCTGCGCGAAATGTATCGAAGCGACCGCTGCGGCGATAGCTTTCAAAAACATTGCGTAAATGTTCAGCGACCACCTGAATGTGCTGGCGCGCGTCCGGTTTAATGATCATTCCGAGCTGATAACGTCCAAGCTGCGGCAGATTATGTTCAGGTCCGAGCGCTACAATTCCCTCTCCCAGCAATGTTTTACCGAAAGGTGCAATAGCGAGATCAGCCTGTATGGCAGCGCGCTGCCCTGTAGAATGAGAACTCATATAGGCGATACGATAAGACCGGCCTGACTTCTCCAATGCTTCCAGCGCATTTCCACGCCATGCACAGCCCTCTTCCCATATGGAAAGCGGGAGCGGATCACGACGATAGGCCGTACCACATTTTGCGCCTGCCCAGACCAGCTCCTCATCAAGCAACACTTCAACGTCACCTCTGCCCGGGACTGTGTGCGAGAGATTGACCAGCGTGACATCAAGACGGCGTTCATCCAGCCGCTTGCGCAGATTGGTGCTTTGATCAATGACGACATCGACAGTGACGCCCGGATGGGTCTCAGCAAATCGCTTCAAAACCAGAGGCAAAACACATTCGCCAATATCGTCAGGCGACCCTAAGCGAACAACGCCTGTAACCGTCGGAGCAACAAATTTGGCCACGGCCTCGCGATTGAGCGCAAGAAGTCGCCGTGCGTAGCCGAGCAATATCTCACCATCACTCGTCAGCGTGACCGAACGCGCATCGCGCTCAAAAACGGCAACCCCGAGCTGCTCTTCAAGTTTCTTGATCTGCATCGAAACAGCCGAGGGCGTCCGAAAAACCACATTAGCCGCCGCCGAAAAACTGCCTGTATCGGCAATGGACGCGAATGTGCGCAACACATCAATATCGAGCATTGGCAGAGGATGTTGAACCGGCGCTGTCATGTTGAACTCCGCGATTTCCGTTAGTTCAATTTTTCTGATCTTATACCTTTCTATATTTCGTTTGATTGAACGTCAAGATGGTCGCAAGTTCTCATCATCGAGATCAGAACATCTCCAACCAACCACTTGGTCTCACTTTTTGTCAGGAGAACGAAAATGAGCATTCAATGTGAAGCACTGCAAAACGAATCTGGTTCGCGCCCATCTGTCATCCCAAGCTGGCTGCAAGCGAACATTGCATCGGTCGTCGCTTTCTATGCCGAATGGGCTTATCAGCGGCGCGTAAAGAAAAGCCGCAGGGTGCTGGAGTCGTTACCGGAACACATTCTACACGATATCGGCTGGCCTTGCGTGGATGATCGCCTTCCCACTTCCACACGCATCAGCCGAAAGAAGTAAATAACATCATCAGTTGAGGGCAGGATATTCCTTGCCCTCAATTAAACGACATATAGATGCCAATTTACGGCAGGCATTTAGCCGCACTATGCAATCTGAAAGTTCTATGTCTCAATATGTCTGTCCTGTTTGCGTCATAGCCTACCCCCTATAAATCCGGGCTGGAGCAACAGGATGGCCGGTCAGAAAGCGACCGGATGACAGGGTCTGACAAAGCCCCGGTGTCATGACGGAGGCACAAAGCCGGAAACTGCGTCGGGAACCGCAGTTCGGGCTTTCGAGAATGGGAACGATCAGGCTATGAATCAAGCTTCATCGGTTAAGCGGTCTATTGTTTTTTTTCTGGTCCCTGACTTCTCGATGATCGCATTTGCGACAGCAATTGAACCGCTGCGCATTGCCAATCGAATGCTGGGCTATGAAGCCTATCGCTGGCGGTTGACATCCACCGACGGCAAGCCGGTAACAGCGTCGAACGGCGTGGAATGCGCTGTCAATGCTTCGCTGGAGGACGAGCGACGCTTCCTTCAGCGCGAACAGCGCCCTTCCATGGTATTTGTTTGCTCGGGCGTTTTTGTCGAAGAATTTCGCAACAAGTCAGTCTTTGCCTGGCTGCGCGAAGAATATAACCGCGGCGTCGCGGTTGGCGGCCTTTGCACCGGCGCGCATATTCTGGCGGCTGCCGGCCTTCTCTCTGGTAAACGTTGCGCCATTCACTGGGAAAACCTGCCCGGCTTTTCCGAAGCTTTTCCAAAAGCGGAAGTCTATGCCGATCTCTTCGAAGTCGATGGCAACATCTATACCTGTGCAGGCGGAACCGCCTCACTCGATATGATGCTAAAGCTCATCGGTGATGACTTCGACGATAATCTGGTCAACCGCATTTGCGAACAGGCTCTCACGGACCGCGTGCGCAATCCGCATGATCGCCAGCGTCTGCCGCTTCGCGCTCGTCTTGGTATCCAGAACTCGAAGATTCTGACAATCATCGAAATGATGGAAGCCAATCTTTCAGAACCGGAAGCGCTTATCGATGTGGCGCATAATATCGGGCTTTCGCGTCGCCAGGTCGAACGTCTGTTCCGTCAGGAAATGGGTCGCTCACCAGCGCGTTATTATCTCGAAATTCGTCTCGACCGGGCCCGGCATCTGCTGCTGCAATCATCCATGCCGGTTGTTGAAGTTGCCGTTGCCTGTGGCTTTGTTTCCGCGTCGCATTTTTCCAAGTGCTACCGCGAACTTTACGGGCGTTCGCCGCAGCAAGAACGGGCAGACCGCAAAATGCTGATAGCGGCCTGATCGGAGAACCAAGCATAAAAGCCGCATCATTCACAATGCGGCTTTTCTTTTTAAATCATAGTGATAGCCCTACTCTGTGAATCAAATTCTCAACACATTAAGGTTCCGGATTTCCTGACCGTCAAAACGATCAAACAGCCAATGAGCTTCGGTCGCCTCACGCCGTGATTATGTCGTAGAATGACAATTGTAAGCTCCTGCCAATCACTATGATTCCATCAAATGAAAAATGGGATCGCATAAAATGGCAGAGTTTCCTAAGAAAGCGAAAGTAGTCATTGTCGGGCTGGGAGGCATAGTTGGCGCATCCGTCGTCCATCACCTGATTGAGCGTGGCTGGGACGATATTGTTGGCATTGATAAGTCAGGCATCCCCACCGATATCGGGTCCACCGCACACGCATCTGATTTCTGCTATGCAACCAGCCATGATTTTCTGTCGTGCTGGACAACGCTCTACTCCATCGATTTCTATGAAAAGATGGGCCATTACGCACGCGTCGGCGGCATCGAAGTTGCTCGCGTCGGCGACGATTCCCGCATGGAAGAACTGAAACGCAAAGTCGCATCCGGCAAAGCCTTCGGCACACGCGCCCGCCTGATGGAGCCTGCGGAAGTCAAAGAAAAATTCCCGCTAATCGAAGAAAGCCTCGTTCAGGGCGGCTTGTGGGACCCGGATGCAGGTCTCGTTATTCCGCGTTCGCAGACGGTTGCGGGCAAGCTGATTGACCAAGCCGAAGCAGCTGGCAAGCTTCAGAGCTTCGCCAATACCCCCGCACAGTCGCTTGTTGTTGAAAATGGGCGCATCAAGGGCGTTGTCACCCATCGCGGTACGATCGAAGCGGATTATGTTGTGATCTGTGCCGGTCTCTGGGGCCGTCTGATTGCCGAGATGGTTGGCGAAGACCTGCCAGTCATGCCGATTGACCATCCGCTCACTTTCTTCGGTCCCTATAATGAATTTGCAGGAACCGGTAAGGAAATCGGCTGGCCGCTCATGCGCGATCAGGGCAACTCAGCCTATATGCGCGACACCGGCGACCCGAAGACGGCAGAAGGCGGTCAGATCGAATGGGGCTATTACGAAGAAACCAATCCGCGCCTCTGCCATCCGCGTGATTTGCTTGAAAAGCATGAAGCACGCCTGTCGCCATCACAGCGCGATCTCGACATGGAACAGGTACTCGAACCGCTTGAACGCGCCATCGAACTGACCCCGATCCTCGGCGAGCTGGGTTACAATGAAAGCCATTCCTTCAATGGTTTCCTTCAGGTCACAACTGATGGCGGTCCCTCGATGGGTGAAAGCCAGAAGGTGCGCGGCCTCTGGTATGCAGTTGCGATCTGGGTCAAAGACGGCCCCGGGATGGGCAAGCTCATTGCTGACTGGATGACAGATGGCCGTACAGCAATCGATCACCACGCTATCGACTATTCGCGCTTCTATCCGCATCAGATGACCGAGCAGTTCATATGGGATCGCTGCACCGAAACGGCGATGAAGGTCTATAATCCGGCAGTGCATCCGCGCGAACCATTTTCCAAAGGCCGCAATATTCGTCGCTCACCTTTCTATGAGCGTGAAAAGGAACTTGGCGGTCACTTCATGGAGCTGGGCGGCTGGGAGCGTGCGCACGGCTACGCGGCCAACGAACATCTGCTTGAGAAATATGGCGACCGCATTCCGGTCCGTGAGAACGAGTGGGACAATCGCCATTTCTGGCGCGTTTCCAACGCTGAGCATCTCGCACTGAGTGAAGATTGCGGCATTATCAATCTGTCGCATTTTGCCATGTATGACATCGAAGGTCCGGATCATGTCGAGCTGATGGAATGGTTATGCGCTGCCAAGATCGGCGGCGATGCCAATATCGGCAAAGGCATCTATACGCATTTTCTCGATGATGAAGGCATGGTGCGCGCCGATTTCACGGCCATCCGCATGGCAGACCGCATCCGCATGATCAACGGCGCGGATGCCGGTCCGCGCGATTTCCATTATATGCGCCGCGTGGCTGAAGATAAGGGCTTTGATGTCACTATTACCGATGTGACTGAGAAATATGTCACCATCGGCATTTGGGGACCGAATGCACGAGACAATCTCAAAAAGGTTGTCGAGAACCCGGAGGGTCTTGACCTTGAGAACTTCGCGTTTGCCGCCATCAAGCCAATCCGTATTGCAGGCAAGGACGTAACAGCGTTCCGTATTTCCTATGTCGGCGAACAGGGCTGGGAATTGCACATGCGCTATGAAGACGGCCTCGCTGTCTGGGATGCGCTGCGATCAACCGGGGCAATTGCTGTCGGTGTTGAGACCTATGCGAATACACGCCGCATGGAGAAAAGCCTACGCCTTCAGAATGCAGATCTGCTCACTGAATACAATCTGCTTGAAGCTGATCTGGCTCGCCCGAAGGTCAAGGAAGCAGACTTCCGTGGCAAGGCGAAGCATCTTGAGTACAAGGCTCGTGAGCATCAGCCAGCCATGCTTTGCACGCTGGTTATGAGCGAGAATGTCGACTCCAAAGGCGTCAAACGCTACCCGGTCGGCATTCTGCCGGTGCTCGACCCTGAAACGGGTGCAACATTGGTTGATGAACTCGGACGTCGCTCGTTCACGTCGTCCATCGCCTACGGCCCAACCATCGGCAAGAATATCGCACTTGCCTATCTGCCTTGGTCCTACTGCCAGGAAGGCCGGAAGTTGAATGTGGAGTATTTTGGCGAGACTTATCCGGTCGAAGTCGTATCGATTGGTTACAAGCCACTCTACGACCCGGAAAATCTCAAGCCCCGCAGTTAAAGAGCAGACCGAAAAGTGCGACGCGGTTCTCGGAACAAGAGGCGCGCAAAAACAAATAGATAGAGACTTCCAATGGTTCAATGAAGATGGGAGACGCTCTAATCGTAAAGTTCAATAAAAAGCCGGGGTTGTGCCCCGGCTTTCTCAATTCGTGTTGATCTATTTATTGAATGGTCGCCTTACCACCCGAAATCGTAATGGTTTCGTCGCCCTTCAGCGCCTCACGATCACCATTCGGGAACGTTACAAAACAACCGCCATTGCAGAAATCGACTGTTTCACCAGGTGCCACCAGCATTTCACGCTTCGAAGCGCCTTCAGTCACCACAATGGTCTGAGCCGAGCTGTCATTGTTGGCAACAGTTGCAGCATAAAGACTCGGTATGGAGAACGAAATCGCGAGCATCGCACCGATAGCGACCTTGCCAGCATAATTGACCTGAGTTCTGTTCATATCGTTTCAGCGTTCCCGCTGCTCCCGCTACAAGCCGAGTATTCGGCCCCATTGCTCTAAGACAGTTCGCCTGCCTCTTTTCGTAATCATTTATAAGACTTCAAAACTGAACTGCAACTGAACGACATATTCATAATTCGCATTAAAGCGCATCCCAAAAAGCACGAAGCGGTTTTCGGAACAGGATGCACGCAAAAACGAATAGATAGAGAGTTTCCAACGATTCAGTGAAAACTGGAAGTAATTTAAAGCGTTCAGACTTTGTCGTCATGTTCAGGCTTTTCGCCCTTCTCAGACTCAGCAGGCTTTTCCTTCCGCGTCTTTGTAGCGCGTGGGGTATCTTTATTCACAAGCTCGGAAAGCTTTTCGATTTCAGTAACACCAAGAACCAGATCAGTGGAAGACGAAGCCAGCTCGATACCTTCTGCGTGAAAACGTTCAACAATCTGGAATCGCAGCTCATTCTTGATACCGCCTGTCGATGTAATATCTGCAACATGTGCGTAGATATCGAACACCAGCAGAGAATCCGTCATGCTCTGAAACGCTACGAACGGTTCCGGATTTTTTAGAATTGAAGGATGACTGCGGATGATTTCTAGCAGCAATGTGTGAACGCGACGCGGCTCATCGGTATAGGCTGCCTGCACATTAATATCGATGCGGCCAAGCTTGTTACGGAGGGTCCAGTTACCGACATTGCCGTTGATAAGCGTCGAGTTTGGAACGACAATCGACTGCTTCTGGAAAGTCTCAACTTCTGTTGCACGCACGCTGATCTTTTTTACGATACCGCTAACCGTGCCTGCTTCGACCCAGTCGCCCACTTTGAACGGACGTTCAGCCAGAAGAATAAGGCCCGAAACGAAGTTCTGGACAATGTTCTGCAAGCCAAAACCGATACCAAGTGACAGACCACCAGCAATCAGTGCGAGACTGGACAGATTGAAGCCAGCTGCCGAAACACCAACCAGCGCCGCAAGTACCAGACCAACATAGCCAACCACCGTACGGATCGAATTACGAACGCCGGAATCCACACGTCCACGCGCCATGACGCTGTTATCAAGCCAGTTCTGGAACCAGCGCGTCATCAGATAGACAACGACGAAAAGCGCAATACCCGTCAGAATACCCATCAGCGAAATGGAAATATTGCCGATAGGGATGCCGGTCATCAGATTATAGAAAGTGCTTTTCAGCTCCGACCATTGAAAACCAAACTGCATCAGCACGAGCGGTATGCCGACCAGCGCCACCGCAAAATTGATGAGAATGCCGACACCAAGCCCTATTTGATCAAGTGTCGCTTCATCAAAATGGAAGCGGTCACGCATAACCCGACCAATCGGGCTGGACGCAAAGGCCTGTTCTTCCGAAATTGCACGGCCGGTCAAAAACCCGAGATACATCGTGACGAGGAACGCCCCGGTAACAACGATCTGCTGTGCAGCAAAGCGTGCAAGTCCGATAAAGCCAAGACCAGCTGCGATAATCGGCAAAAGACCAAGGACGATCAGGAATATCCTGAACATCTTAGGCCAGGGGCGGACGCCCTCTTCTCCGTCTTTTTCTATTGGCTTCACAAAGGCGACGATGAGGATCAGAACGCCGATAACGACCGTCGAAAGCAAGCTTTTCGCCATCGTCAAAGAGAGCGGCGAGGAAAGAACCTGGTTTACTTTGCTGAAAAACGAGTCGAGCCCGTTAATCAATGCCATGCCTGTAATCAGCCAGACGAGAACTCGACCTGGGCGTGGCGCGACCGGCACCAACCGCCATGCTGGTGTGTATGGGCTTATACAGGCAAACGCCAGCCGGCTGATAAAGAACACAATGCCTAAAACGACGAAGAGCGACTGTAGAAGCCCTGCAATATCAGGTCTTAAAACATTGAAGTAATTGAGAAAGAAATAGGTCGTTGCCAGAAACACACCGACAGCACCCGATGGGATCGCTGTCGACCAGAATGCAACCGACAAACGGCTCAGATAAGACGGTGTTTCAATCGTCGGATCACGTTCGTAAAGCGAACCGAGAACACGGCGCGCGCCGAGCTGGATGATCAGTGCCGCAACAAATGCGAAAAAGGCCGCTGCCAGAAACGAATTCAGCTTGAAGGTGGAGACAAAGCGCCACCATGATTTCACGATGCTCCACAGCGAAACCATCTGATCGCCAGCAGCCGAGGTTACTTCAGATCCGAGTGTAAGATCGAGATTGACGCGCTGAGACAAGGTTTGCGCAAACAGGTCACGGCGCATATTACCGATTTTCGCCGACATCTGATTGACCGAAAGCGATGCATCTTCCGTCTCGCCGATAACGGCGTTGATCTCGGCCTTTTCAGCAGTCAGTCGTGCGCGTTCATCCGCAACGATTTGCGGCTCTGCTGGTTGATCGCCGGAGGGGGCGGCACCCAACTGCTCCAGACGTGTGTTGATTTCCGTCAGCCTTGGACGAAACGCAACACCCGCATCAAGCAGCTTCTTGGAAAGACCATCAAGCTGTAGCTTGAGATTTGCGAGCGTCTCATCGCTGGTCGAAGATTTTTGCAGCTGATCGTTGATCGATTTGGTCTGCTGCTTGAGATCGTTGATGATCGGCTTTTGTTGCTGCACCACACCAGAAACGGGTGTGCTAGCTGCCGCAGGTTCTGCTGATACCGGTGCAGGAGCTTGAGCAGGCGCCGATTGCTGAGCGAGAGGCTGAGCCTGTTGCGGTTTGTTATCCTGAGCAAACGAATGATCCAGCGCCCCAAGCGACACAGCAAAAGTGGTCATTGCAAATGCAATTGCGCGGAACGTCGGTAAATATGCCAATTTAAGCTCTGCCAGTTTCACGATCACTGTTTCAACATAAAGCGCGTTAAAGCGGAAGCAAGCCCTACAACATTGGGCCGAAAATCGAAATCGGTTTTATGACCAACAGAGCCTAATCGACGCAGGATTTTGGTTGTGTGAGCAGCAGATCAGGAACCATCGCAAACCCTTTCATGCGAACCGAGGGGCAGCAGGTGACAGAAATAGATTCCAATTTGTGAATCGATGCTGTAGGTGTCAACGCTAAGTCCCGATAAAAATACAAAGTTTTTGAATCGGGCTTTGCATAAAATCGAATAACTAGAGTGGTTTAGGCCAATCGGAAAACCACTCTGGCACTGGCTCATTTCTGCGGAAAGACTGTAGAGGAAAGTCCAAGCGTTTTGATTAAGGGCATGAACAACACAGATCAGCGCACTGATCGTTATCATCAGCATGGATTCATGCTGTTTGTAACGTGCGTCCTGTCGTTTGCAGCCTTTATGTTTGCAGTGGACCTTTCTGCCCTTGGCGATGAAGCCTGCCGCACTGTTCCCAAAAGCATGGCAGCCCAGCAGGTCGAAGACGCGCCTGCGATACCTGGACGCCAGCAATCCACGCCTGCGACGCAGCCGTTACGCGCCGTTCTGGCCGAAGCGATTGCTGCTAAAATCAAGGCAACCTATCCCGACGGAAATGGTGCAGGCTTGTCGGCAATGCCGCGTGATCTTGCATTTTTCGACGCAAAACCAGTCGAATCCGCAAGGACAAACGCGATTTTGAGACTTTCGCGGAGCACATATGCTCCCGTACGCGCGCCACCAAGGAGCGCCTGAAAATCGTCATTGAGATTGGTCATAGCCAATCCTGAATCATTTACGAAGAAATGCGCCTTAAATTTTTGTATTCATTACGAAATTTGAATGCGCTCAATATCCGGAACTTCAACTCATGCGTACTTCTAAATGGGTCGCTGTGCTATATGGCCTGATCGTTCTGATCGGCGTCATTATCGCCCTGCCCAATTTCTTCACACAGCAGCATCTCGACGCGATGCCGTCGTGGTTCCCTAAACGACAGGTAACGCTCGGCCTCGATCTGCGTGGCGGCTCCTACCTTGTTCTTGAAGTGGATGCAGCTGGTCTCAAAAAAGATCGTATGCGTGCGCTGCTTGATGATGCGCGCGGCAAGCTGCGCGCTGAACGCATTCAGCCACAATCGATCCGCGCCGTTGGTGATTCCGTCATCGTGACGATCCCTGACGCCGATCAGCGTGCAAAGGCCGATACCGCGCTCAAAACCCTGATTTCTCAGGTTAACACGAGCGGCTTCGGCGCAGCGATCAACGATATCGACGTCACGTCCAGCGACAATCAGATCCGTCTGACGCTGACACAGGCTGGCTTCACCTATCGCCTTGATTCAGCGCTTCAGCAGAGCCTTGAAATCATTCGCCAGCGTGTTGACCAGGTCGGCGTTGCCGAGCCTTCGATCCAGCGCGTTGGTTCCGACCGTATCGTTGTTCAGCTTCCAGGTCTTCAGGACCCAGCACAGCTTCGCCAGCTTCTCGGAAGCACCGCGAAGATGAGCTTCCACATGGTGGCTGACGCGAATCCGAATGATGCACCGCCTCCGGGCGTCAGCATCCTGCCGGATTCCAAAGATCCAAACATCAAGTACCCAATTGAAGATCAGGTTGCCCTGTCCGGTGAGCGTCTTACCGATGCGCGTGCAGGATTTGATCAGCGCACCAACGAACCAATCGTTTCGTTCCGCTTCGACAGCCTCGGTGCCCGTCAGTTTGCTGACATCACCACCAAGAATGTCAACCGCCCATTTGCTATCGTTCTTGACGGCAAGGTGCTGAGCGCGCCGGTCATCCGTGAACCGATTACCGGTGGTAATGGCCAGATCAGCGGCAGCTTCACGGTTCAGGATAGTGTTGTTCTCTCAGCACTGCTGCGTGCAGGTGCTCTCCCTGCCCCACTGACGGTTATCGAAGAGCGTACAGTTGGTCCTGACCTCGGTGGCGACGCCATCAAGATGGGTCTGATCACCGGTATCGCTGGCTTCATCCTCGTCGCGATCTTCATCCAGCTCCTTTACGGCGTCTGGGGTCTGATTGCCAACGTAGCACTTCTGCTCCACACGTTGCTGACCTTCGCAGCACTGAGCCTTATCGGCGCGACACTGACGCTGCCCGGTATCGCCGGTATTATTCTGGGTATCGGTATCGCGGTTGACGCGAATATTCTCATCAACGAACGTATTCGAGAAGAAACCAAAAGAGGCCTTGGTGCTATGGCAGCCCTCGACCGAGGCTTCCATAGCGCTTTCGCAACAATCGTTGACTCCAACGTTACCTCGCTGATTTCGACGCTGCTCCTCTTCATGTTCGGCACAGGCCCGGTACGCGGCTTTGCTGTTGCCATGATGCTCGGTATCGTGATCTCGATGTTTACCGACGTGACGCTGGTTCGCATGGCGATGGGTTGGTATGTGCGTCGTCGCAAGCTCAAGGTGCTTCGCATTGAGCCACTGGTAAGGATCGCACCTGAAAACCCTAACTTCCGCTTCATGAATGCGCGCTTCTTCGGCATCGGCGTTTCCATCGTCCTGTCGATTGCTTCGATCGCGCTCTTCTTCAAGCCGGGGCTGAATTACGGCATCGACTTCAAGGGCGGCATTCAGGCGGAAATCACCACGTCGCAACCTGCTGATCTGGCGCAATTGCGTGAGAAGCTCGGCGGACTTGGCCTTGGTGAAGTTGCCCTGCAGTCTGCTGGCAGCCCAAATGATGTGCTGATCCGTATTCAGCGTCAGGATGGCGGTGAAGAAGCACAGACGGTTGCAGTCAACAAGATGCGCGACGCTGTTACTGAAATCGATCCGGGTGTGAAGATTGAACGTACCGAAGTTGTGGGACCAAAGGTCTCCGGCGAACTGGCCCGTTCTGGCTTCATCGCGGTCGTGCTTTCGGCTCTTGGTATGCTCATCTATCTTTGGTGGCGCTTCGAATGGTTCTTCGCAGTCGGCGCGATTATCACGCTGATACTCGATACCACGAAGATGGTTGGTTTCTTCGCGCTGCTTCAGCTCGACTTCAACCTGACCGCCATTGCAGCGCTTCTGACCGCTATCGGTTACTCGGTAAACGATAAGGTCGTTGTTTATGATCGTATGCGTGAAAACATGCGTCTCTACAAAACGAAGCCTCTGCGTGAGATCGTCGATATGAGTATCAATCAGGTACTCGTCCGCTGTATCTATACATCGGTTGTGACGTTCCTCTGCCTTCTGCCAATGGCAATCTGGGGCGGCAGCGCCGTTCATAATTTTGCCGTGCCAATGCTGTTCGGTATCTTCATTGCAACGACGTCGTCGATCTTCATCGCTGCACCGATCCTGCTGTTGCTGGGCAACTGGTGGCAGCATCGTCGGGAAGCGCATCAGGCGCTTGAAGACAACACGGCTGCACAAAAATAACTCCATTGCCGGGCATGGTTACGATCATGCCCGGCTCTCCATAAAAATTTTATAAGACTGAAGAACGGGAAGGCACCCCTATGCCCCATGACACGCCTTTGATTGCGACAATCGTCATCGGGTTATGTCTGGCGTTTATCTTCGGCGCGATTGCCACCCGTCTCAAAATCTCCCCCCTCGTCGGTTATCTGCTTGCTGGTGTCATAGCTGGCCCGCACACGCCCGGTTTTGTTGCCGATCAGGACCTCATTCTCCAGCTCGCGGAAATCGGCGTTATCCTGCTGATGTTCGGCGTTGGTCTGCACTTCTCTCTCAAAGACCTGCTTTCTGTGAAAGCAATTGCTGTTCCCGGCGCGCTGGCACAGATCGCGACAGCAGCAGCACTCGGCACAGCTCTCGGTCTTGCACTTGGCTGGGACGTAAAAGCCGGTCTTGTCTTCGGGCTAGCGCTTTCAACGGCCAGTACCGTCGTTCTCCTGCGTGCGATGCAGGATCTGCGTCTTATCGATACAGATCGAGGCCGCATCGCCATCGGATGGCTGATAGTCGAAGACCTCGCCATGGTCATGGCGCTGGTGCTTCTGCCTGCCCTTGCCAGTGTCGGCACTGAAGCCGGACATGCCGCAGCCAACGATCCTATCGCCGAGTGGCTGGGGCTAGGCATTGGCGGCATCATTCTTCTGACCATTGCCAAGGTTGCAGTTTTTGTAGCGCTTATGCTGGTGGTGGGGCGAAAGGTGATCCCATGGCTTCTGAACGTCATTGTTCAGACAGGCTCGCGTGAACTGTTCCGCCTTGGCGTTCTGGCTATAGCGCTTGGTGTTGCCTTTGGTGCCGCCCATCTGTTCGGCGTATCTTTCGCGCTTGGTGCATTCTTTGCTGGCATGGTGATGAGCGAATCTGAGCTAAGCCATCGCGCCGCAGAGGAATCGCTGCCTCTGCGCGACGCTTTCGCGGTTCTGTTCTTCATTTCCGTGGGCATGTTGTTTGATCCGATGAGTCTCATCCGTGATCCCCTGCCCCTTATTGCGACACTCCTGATCATTCTGGTTGGCAAATCGGTTGCAGCATTCTTCATTGTCCGCGCATTTAAACGTCCCGTTGGAACAGCTCTTACCATTTCCGCAAGTCTTGCTCAGATTGGCGAGTTCTCATTCATCCTCGCAGGGTTGGGAGTAGGCCTCAACCTTCTCCCGCCTGAAGGGCGCGATCTGATCCTCGCCGGTGCAATCCTTTCGATCTTCCTCAACCCGGTCATGTTCATTGTTGCCGAGCGACTACGACCTTGGATCGAAAAGCGTCTGGGCGTTGAAGGCTCAACCAATGATTTGGGTGAAACAAGCCTCGATATCTCGGAACCCGAACCGCTACCGCTCACCAAATTGACAGCTCACACAATCATTGTGGGCTATGGCCAGATCGGTAAACGAGTGGCTTCGACCTTGCAGGAAAAGCAAATGCCTTTCCTTGTGATCGAAAATTCGCCCAAGATTTATTTCAGATTGAAAGAAATCGGCATTGAAGCTATTGCGGGAAATGCCTCTGATGCTGAAATATGGGAGGCGGCGAATCCTGAGATGGCAATCAATCTGGTGATTGCTATCCCGAATGCATTTGAAGCCGGGCGCGCAACATCACTTGCCCGCGCTGCAAATCCGGGCCTGCGCATCATCGTGCGAGCCTGCTCGGCAGCTGAAGCACAATACCTGCACGATCTAGGTGCAGACTCCGTTATCCTGGGCGAAGCCGAAATCGCCGGAGCAATGGAGAGAGCAATTATAAACGAGAGACGAAACGAGGGTGTTCAGCAACATCGCCCTTCGTCCGAGACCTTGGTTGATTTGAAGGGGATCGAACCGGAAGCAACCTGATGCAAGAACCGGAGAGATCGATAAAGGGGAATTAGATGCGAGTTGAAGGTGCGGTGATCGGTTAATGAAGTTCAAGGATTACATCTGGCCGGTAATAGGCATTCTAGCAGTCATTGTTTCAGCCTGGCTTCTTTATCGGGAGCTGCGCAGTATCTCGCTTGAAGACGTTCTGGATAGTCTTTACGCGATCCGCGCGCATCATTGGTTGCTGGCAACAGCAGCGGCACTCCTCGCCTATAGCTCGCTGGCCGGTTATGATCGCATTGCGCTTCTCCACTTGCGTCGCAAAATTTCCTGGCTCTTCATCGCTCTCTGCTCGTTTACGACCTACGCATTGTCGCACAATATCGGCGCGTCGGTCGTTTCAGGTGCAGTGGTGCGTTATCGCGCATATTCCTCGCAAGGAATGCCAGGCAGTGAAATCGCTGTCCTTATCGCTTTCTGCTCATTCACATTCATTCTCGGCGTAATCATCACCTCCAGCATTGTCCTGCTGCTGGAACCGCATATTTTGATGCGGTTCAACTCGGACTTGACGCCGACTGTGTCGATAGTCATCGCGTTGTTGATGCTGGCTTTTGTACTGCTTTATATCTTCGGCAGCTGGTTGCAATTACGCCCACTTCAGATCGGCAAATTCCGCCTCGAATATCCGCGTTTGCCAGTTGTTACACAGCAGCTGATTGTAGCGCCGCTCGAACTGATTGGTGCCGCAGGCATCATCTATTTCGCATTGCCAGAAGCAGGCAATCCGGGCTTCCTGATTATTCTCGGCATCTTCCTGGTATCGTTCTCGGCAGCCCTCATATCACACGCTCCGGGCGGCCTTGGGGTGCTTGAGCTGGTTTTCCTCACCGGCCTGCCGGATATGGATCAGGCTGACGTTCTGGCGGCACTTATCGTCTTCCGCCTGCTTTATCTTCTCATTCCATTTGCCATGTCGCTGATCGTGGTTCTCGTTTTCGAGAAATCGCAATTTGTGCTGCGCTGGAACGACAAACAAAAGAAGTAATCAATCTGAGGCGGGATTAATTTTTACACACCCGCCTCAATTTGAATTTATATTCCTTAAATTGATATGAAATAGCCCCTATCTTGGAAATTGCTTCGCATATCCTCCCGATGCAGAGCAGAAACGCCTCCCAAGGCACATTCCAAGAGGAACTAACGCATGCCTGCGACATTGATCATCCCCGGTTACAAGGGATCGGAAGCAGGCCACTGGCAGCGCCAATGGTTGCATGACGATCCGTCAGCAGTGCTCGTCGAACAAGATGACTGGCACTATCCGGTGCTATCCGACTGGATGCACGCGCTTGAAGCCAAACTCGCCGAAAATCCCGGTGCGGTTCTGGTTGCCCATAGTCTTGGTTGTATTCTTGTTTCGCATCTCGCAAGCCGTCCGGCTGCGGCTCACGTTGCTGGCGCACTTCTGGTCGCCCCGGCAGACGTTGAAACTATGTCGCGTCGCGATAGCCGCTTTGCGAGCTTTGCACCCTTGCCTCGGCATGAATTAGCTTTTCCATCCATCGTCGTTGCCAGCCGCGATGACGAATATATGCGCTTTGCCAAGGCAGAAGCCATTGCGAATGTCTGGGGTTCTGGCTTTGTCGACGTCGGCCATGCAGGCCATATCAACGTGGCAAGTGGCTTCACGCATTGGCCGGAAGGCGCAATCCTCGCCTCATCCCTGCAACGCGAACCAAGAACACACACGCTCTCCCAAGCAGCGTGACCGCCAGCCGCCTGCCTCTAAAAAAGCAGGCGGTTTCTTTTTAGCCGTTCTGTTTCCGCTCAAGCCAGATTTTCAGAACAAGCGTCAGCAATGCTAAGCCGGCCAGTGTCGAGGCGGCAGCAAAGGCACCAGCGACATTGTAATCGTTGAACAAGAGCTCAACCTGCAGCGGCAATGTATTGGTCTTGCCACGGATAGCGCCTGACACAACGGACACCGCGCCAAATTCGCCCATCACGCGGGCATTACAAAGCACAGCACCGTAAAGCAGCGCCCATTTGATATTGGGCAGCGTGACATAGAAAAATGTCTGCCAGCCATTCGCTCCAAGCGTAAGAGCCGCTTCTTCCTCATCACTGCCCTGCACTTCCATCAGTGGAATCAGCTCGCGTGCCACAAAAGGCGACGTCACGAACAGGCTCACCAGAACGATCGCGGGAACCGTGAACATGACCTTGATGTCGTAGCTCTCAAGCAACGGTCCTAGCAGTCCCTGCGAGCCATACAGGAAAAGATACGTAACACCAGCGACGATCGGAGAGACCGAGAACGGAATTTCGACGAATGTGATCAACAGTCGGCGACCCGGAAAGCGGAATTTTGTGACCAGCCAAGCTACACAAATGCCGAAAGCCATATTGATCGGCACAACCACAATCGCGGTCAGGATCGTCAGCCACACCGCATGAAGCGTATCAGGCTTGAGAATTTCTCCAAAGAAGACATCCACCCCTTTGCTGAAGGCATAGGAGAAGATGACGGCCAGCGGCGCGCCAATGCAGATTGCTGACAAAATGGCAGCCATTCCGATCAGCAGGCTACGCACAGAGCCCGGCTTGTTGCGCGCCTGCGCGCTTGCACTAGCGCTCTGCATAACGAAGCCGCCTTGCCTGAATAATATTAGTCACAAGAAGCATAAAAAACGCCATGAGCAGCATCATGAAAGCGAGTGCTGCAGCAGCTGGATAATCATATTCATCCAGCCTGATGAAAACCAGAAGTGATGTGACTTCCGTTTCAAACGGCAAATTGCCGGAGATGAAAACGATGGAGCCGAACTCACCGAGACTGCGGGCAAAGGACAACGAAGCGCCAGCCAGGAACGCCGGGAAGATTGTCGGCCAGATAATATGTGAGAAAACCTGCCAGGGGCTGGCACCCAGGCTGCGCGCAGCCTCTTCCACATCAGCACTCATATCTTCCAGCACCGGCTGTACGGTGCGGATGACAAAGGGAATGCTGGTAAAAAACATCGCAATCATAATGCCAAGTGGCGCATAAGCAACCTTGATACCAATCGGCTCAAGAAAACGACCAAACCAGCCATTGGGTGCGAACAGCGTCACGAGCGCCAGACCGGCTATCGCAGTAGGCAAAGCAAAAGGCAGATCGACTGCCGCATCGATCAGTCGCTTGCCAGGGAACTGATAGCGGGACAGAACCCATGCAAGCAGAAGTCCAAACAGACCGTTGAACACGGTAGCTACGGCTGCGGCACTGATTGTGATGCGAAACGTCGCCAGTGCACGATCTGAAGACACGATGTTCCAGAAATCGCTCCATCCAAGACTGGCGGTTTTCAGGATCATTGCCAGTAGCGGCAAGGCGACAATGACCGCCAGATAAAGCAAAGTGCAGCCAAGGGTCAGTCCGAACCCCGGCAGCACAGAATTGCGTTTCATGCTAAGAAGCGACACTGGATTTTTCCAAAAGAAAGGCGAGAGCTGGGTGCTCCCGCCGGGTAGTCTTGTTTACTTAGCAGTAAAGAGCTTATCAAGTACGCCGCCTTCGGCAAAATGCTCTTTCTGAACCTTTTCCCAGCCGCCAAAAGCATCTTCGACTGTTACAAGGCGCACATCTGGATAGATATCCTTATGCTTTGCAATCACGTCCTTATCGTGCACGCGATTGAAATTCTGTGCGAGGATTTCCTGACCTTCAGGCGCGTAGAGATAGTTTAGATAAGCTTCGGCAATCTTGCGCGAGCCGCGCTTGTCGACAACCTTATCAACGACAGTGACTGGGAATTCAGCCAGAAGGCTGACTTCCGGAACAACCACATCATACTTGTCTTCGCCGAGCACCTTGGCTGTACCGCGCGTTTCCGCTTCAAACGTTACCAGAACGTCGCCGATACCTCGTTCAGCAAAGGTCGTCGTTGCACCACGACCGCCTGTATCGAACACTGGTACGTTCTTGAAAATCTTACCGATAAACTCGTGGACCTTTTCCTGATCGCCCTTGAAAGCTTCGTTGGCATAAGCCGTCGCTGCCAGATAGGTATAGCGCGCATTGCCAGAGGTCTTAGGGTTCGGGAAAACAACCTTCACGTCGTCACGAGCGAGATCATCCCAGTTCTTGATGCCCTTTGGATTGCCTTCACGCACAAGGAAAGCCGGGAACGAGTAATAAGGCGAAGAATTGTTTGGCAGGCGCTTCTGCCAATCAGCAGGAATAAGGTCTCCCTTATCGTGCAACACCTGAACGTCCGTCACCTGGTTAAAGGTTACAACATCAGCTTCCAGACCTTCGAGAATGGAACGAGCCTGTTTGGATGAACCGGCATGGGACTGATTGACAGTGAGGTCTTCTCCAGTCTTGGCTTTCCAATCGGCGATGAATGCCTTGTTGACCTGCTCGTAAAGCTCGCGTGCGATGTCATAGGAAACGTTAAGGATTTCCTTTGGCTCCTGCGCGTTGACCGGAGCTGCGCCCAAACTGAGAGCAACAGCCGCATATAGAATAATTTTCTTCATAGATCGCACCCTTCTCACTTTGCTTGCGCAAAGCGCCCGTAAATCGACTTCTGTTGGGAAACAAATCTACAGAGAGACAAGCAAGAATCAATCTAAATCATTGATTTAAATATATAAACTACTTTCACAACCATTATTGGAAACCTCGCCTAACGGAAAAATTGGCCTGAGAATATTTTTCCAAAGACAGGTAGAAACGCGCAATAAAAACGCGAAAGCCGGAAGCTTTCGCTCCCGGCTTTCGAAACTTTTTTCATTGCTTAGATGTTACCAAAACCCACGGTGCTGCCAGCACCAGAGAAAATTTTGCTCGCCACGCTCCAAGCGATTACGACGACGCTCTGCAATTTCATCAGCGCTCAGCTTCATGCCGCGCCAAGGCTGCTCCAGATAGGCCGTCATGCGCAGCACAGCATCTTTTATGCTTTGCGCCAGCAATTGAATTTTACGGTTCATAAGAGCCTCCATTTCACGTTCACCACTCAAGCTGCAATCTGAAGCCCAATTTGGGCCACGCTTTCGCCGCATCAATGAACGATGTGTTAATTTTGAAGGCTTCTGCGATAAAGTCAATATCCCACTTATTTTATGGGAGTTAACATCGCGAAATATTTTGCGAGCAACCATGTGGATGCCCGCAAAATTATTCTATTTTAGACTTCGTAGTCGTCGACAGGCCTGATCCGGACCTTTTCAACATGACGACCGCTCATCGCTTCGATGGTGAACTGGTATCCATCCTCTACAAAGCTTTCACCGCCCACCGGCAGATGGCCGAGGTGCCAAAGCGCATAACCCGCAAGCGTTGTGTAACGATCGCTATCATCCACCAGATCGCGCTGCAGGATGCTGCTGAGACGGCGAATATCTGTGAAACCATCAACCAGATAGCCACCCTGTCCGTCTGATTCTGCAACAGCAGCCTCTTCGTCTTCATCCGGGAACTCACCGGCAATGGCTTCAAGCACGTCGGTCGGTGTGACTACGCCTTCAAACGAGCCATGTTCATCCACCACCACAGCAAGCTGCACCGGCGAAACGCGAAGCTGTTCCATGACGCGAAGCACATTCGCATTTTCATGAACCACCAATGGCTGCTTGACCACTTCATCCCAGTTGATCTGCTTCTTGTCGGTCATATCAAGCAGCAGATCCTTGACCGAAGCAACACCGACAAACTCATCAACCTGACGACGGGCAACAATTACGCGGGAATGCGAAAGCTTACGGATCGCTTCATGAAGCTCAGCTTCATCCTCATCCAGATCAAGCCATTCGATCTCATTACGCGGCGACATGATGGAACGAACCGGGCGATCGGCAAGATCCAGTACGCCTCGGATCATTTCCTTTTCTTCCGGCAGGAAGACGTCACTGGCAGCCGTCTGCTGCGCAATCACATCAACTGTGTCTGAAAGTGGGTTATCGCCGCGATGACCACCGAGCAGGCGCAGAACAGCGCCCGCTGTGCGTTCACGAAGATCGTTTGTGGTCACGAGCTTTTCGCGATTCTTACGCGCCATCTGATTGGCCGCCTCGATCAATACCGAGAAGCCGATAGCGGCATAGAGATAGCCCTTCGGAATATGGAAGCCGAAGCCTTCAACGACAAGGCTGAAGCCGATCATCATCAGGAAGCCGAGGCAGAGGATAACCACTGTTGGATGCTTGTTGACGAAGTCCATCAGCGGACGCGAAGCCAGCATCATGACTGCAATCGCAATAATGACCGCGATCATCATAACAGGCAGATGCTGCACCATACCAACAGCCGTGATCACGCTATCGAGCGAGAAGACCGCATCAAGCACGACGATCTGAACGATAACCTGCCAGAAGATCGCATGGGCAACGCGCGTGTTCTTAGGTCCATGCGCGCCTTCAAGGCGCTCATGCAACTCCATCGTACCCTTAGCGAGAAGGAACAGACCACCAACCAGCATTATGAGATCGCGACCAGAGAAGGAAAGTCCCATCACTGCAATCAAAGGTTCACGCAGCGTCACGATCCAAGAGATCGAAGCCAGCAATGCAAGACGCATTATCAAGGCCAATGAAAGACCGATTATACGCGCACGATTACGCTGATGAGGCGGAAGTTTATCGGCCAGAATGGCGATAAAGACGAGATTGTCGATGCCGAGAACAATTTCTAGCACCACCAATGTCACGAGTCCTACCCAGGCATTGGGGTCGGCAATCCAGTCCATGGACCAATCCATGATTTGTCGGCTCCTGTAAAATCAGAGAAAAGAGGAAACAGAAAAAACGCCGCATGCGTTTCCCTCCCGAACCACAGAAAAGCGGATCGGCCAGAAGGAATTGCAAACGGCGTGAGAAAGCTCAAAGCCTTTTAAGTCCAATGCTCCCATACAGGGAGCGGGACTTCGTGAAGACGAATCGTCAGAACTGTCGTCGGGCATAAAGCGCGATGAACCTTTTAAAGAGACACGAAGCAGACCCTTTGTCTGCTCCAGAACACCATGTTTTCATATGGCATATGATGGCTGCATTATGCAGACGCGCGGCTTACGCGCAAGACCATATACTATTCAGCCGGAGAAACATGCACGCCGCGCTTGCGCTCACGACGTGGGCGACCTTTGAAATAACGCATACCGATCACCGTTGCCACGATCGTCAAGGCCGTAATGCCTATCACGGACCAGAACATGTGATCGCCATCCATCTTCGCAAATACGCCTATGCCGCGACCAGCGAGCCAGCCTGGTAGGAACATGAGCGGCGCCCAGACCACTGCAGAAAGCACGTTTGCGGTCTGGAAGCGCTTCTGATCCATCGACATCATGCCTGCAACCATCGGAACGGTACAACGGACCGGCCCAAAGAAGCGACCAAGGAAAACAGCCGAGAAGCCATAGCGGCGAAATAGCAATCGTGCCCGCGCAATGCCGGTGCGGTGCTTATTGAGCGGCCACTTGTGAATAATGCTGCGACCAAGCCACCAACCAAGCAAATAAGAAACGATATCGCCAATGACCGCGCCGATGATGGCGCCGATGATAATTGGCCAAGGCTCCACGATTCCGGCGCCCACCAGACCGCCAATGGCGAGCATGATAGGTGTGGCAGGAATGAACATTCCGATAATAGCGAGAGACTCGCCGAAGGCTATAATGCCTACGATAGGACCCGCCCATACCCGATGATCGGAAATGAACTGTCCGAGATCGCTAATTATGCTTTCCATTCCGTCCTCAAAATGCCGCGAACCGGATTCTGAAGTCAGACCCCAACCGTGGGGTGACTTCGGGTTTTCTTAAACGAGGACAATCCGGTGCGTGAACCCCTCGCCTGCCTGCGCGTAACAAACGCTTGCAGCATTCTCTCAATGGCAAAGAACTTATTTGCCTATCAAGTCTTTTATATGCCGAACCATCTCAGACAAGCATCAAAAATTGATGACATGGCTGCGAATTTTGCTGCGCAAATCATTTAGCTCGAACGAATAATGCCAGTCCCCTCTTGAGCGAAGCATTAGCAAGTCCAAATCGAGCGTTGCGAATATGGAAATTCCTGCGTCCACTTACAACGTCATTTGGAAAAAATGATTCAAAATCAGAATCATGACAAGAATGATTCCACTGGCAGAAATTTATTTTAGCAATCAAAACGATTAGTTTTCACTTATACGCGGAATAGGTGCATTGAGTATTTAATTAAGAACTCCGCATTTCCGGGCTTTTTGAAATCTCTGCAACTTTTTTTCATTTTTTTATCACTGAAGGCTAGACAGACAGAAAAGCGGCCTTTATAGAACCGCTCACCTCACCGGGGCCGCTGCCTCGGAGAAGCGAGTGGGTGATTAGCTCAGTTGGTAGAGCAGCTGACTCTTAATCAGCGGGTCGTAGGTTCGATCCCTACATCACCCACCATTTTCTCCTCTTCTTTCAAAGAGTTACCGCTGATTACACGATAGCCGGACGAACCGGCTCAAGTTTCAATTGCGTTGAAAATCTTCTTCCTTGCTACTTGTAAATATCCAGCAATATTGCAGCCTAAATGCGCAAATAGGCATGGCGAAACCAATAAGGTGGTACTATGAGTGTGCCACATGACCCCAAAGAGCCTTGGTTACACATTCACACTTCTAGCCGTTGCCATTTTTGCGGCACAAGATGGCATCTCGAAGTATCTCGGATCACATTACTCGCCCATCTTCATAACGATGGTGCGTTATTGGGCGTTTGCCGTTTTCGTGATTCTACTTGCGATGCGCGCCGGGGGAATTGTACGCGCTGCTTCGACTAAGCGTCCATTTTTGCAGATCTTCCGCGGCGTCTTGCTAGCAACGGAAATCGTTATCTTCGTATTCGGCCTTAGCCGGGTCGGCATGGCCATGGCGCAGTCAATCTTTCAGGTAGGCCCATTACTCGTCACGATGCTCTCAGTGCCCTTCCTTGGCGAAAAAGTAGGCTGGCGTCGCTGGACCGCGATTGTGGTTGGTTTGTTCGGTGTTCTTCTCATCATCAATCCAACTCATGTGAAATTCGACCTGAACTTGCTGTTCCCCATGGCTGCAACAACCATGTTTGCAATTTATGCGATTGCGACACGCGCAGTCAGCAAATCTGATAACTCCATGACCAGCTTCTTCTATACGGGCATTGGCGGCGCTGTTGTACTAACCGCAGTCGGTCTTTTTCATATGGAACCAATTGCGCAGCATGACTGGCCCTGGATGGCGGCGCTTTGCGCCTGTGGCATTGCAAGCCATTATTGCCTCATCCGCGCCTACGACATTCTTGAAGCCGGTGAGGTGCAACCATTATCCTATCTCCAGCTCGTGATTGGAGCGTTCATTGCAGTTCTTGTTTTCAACGAACATCTGACCTGGAATGTAGTGACCGGTGCAAGCATTGTCGTCGCGGCTGGCCTCTTCTCGATGTTTCGGGAGAGAAAGCTCGCAAGCAAGGCATCGTAACATTACGAATTATTAATTGGCCTGTTCATATCAGGTTCACCTAAAATGGCTGACATTGCTCACACGCCAATAAATGGCGCCGTGTATAGAGTAATGGAGTCAAATAACCATGAAATCGAAGACCTTGTATATTGCAGTTATCGCTTCTGCATTGCTTTCCACCGCCGCATTCGCACAGGAAAAGGCCAGCGAAAATACAGACAAGTCAGCGACGGATACTTCCATTACACAGAATGATGGATCTAAAGGCAAGCGCGGACCAATCGATCTCGAGAAATTCTCCCGCATGGACGAATTGAAAGCCGCCGACACAAATGGCGACGGCGTCCTCTCTCGCAATGAAATTGAAGCACTCGCGCTCAAGCGCATGGTCAGCCGCGCAGCAGACCGCATGGAACGTCGCCTTGATGTAAAGGGCGATGGCAAAATCACTCTGGAAGCGATTGAAAAGCAACGACAGAAGGAATTTGCAGCGCTTGATCGCAACGAAGATGGTAAGCTAGACCGCCACGAACTACGTGCGGGCAAGAAGTTCCACCACCATGGCCCAAAGGGTCCGCATCACGGTGGCAAAGGCAAAATGGAACACCACCAGCCAAAGCCACAGCAGTAAAATGGACATTACGAAAAAGCCCCGCAATGCGGGGCTTTTTTTGTTTCCATTATGAGCGAATAACGCCCTTCTTGAAAATGATATTGCCATAGAGACGCTTTTCGCCAGAGCGGATGACTGCATAGGCAGCACTCGCCCGATCGTAGAACGCAAAGCGATCAATCGGATCAACAGCAATTTTGCGGCCTTCTGCCTTCTCAATGATGGCTTCAAATTCACCAAAAATCGCAGGCGTCTCGCTAGGGCACTCCATCACAGCCGCTGGCTTATCAACAAAGTCGTCGAGCGGCAGCAGTGAAAGCACAGCGTCTGCAATATCTGTCGCGCTGATCCCCGGAAAGTCCAGAACCTGCACACCGGAAGCCTGTGCTGGATAATTGGCATCAACGATAACAAGATCGTCGCCATGGCCCATATCCGCAAGCACTTCAAGAAGCGAACCGGTCAGCAGTGGGTTTAGATTTTTAAGCATTGGGTAAATCCGAATGGTGGAGTTTGAATGCGCGCACCCTATAGCATCACCGTAATAACCGATATCGGTTTCTGGAGACACGGGGCAAAGATAAAAGAAGCGAAAGTGTCGTGTCCACACTCATTATGGTGATCACAAGCGACAAAAAACGCCGGCTGATTAAAGCCGGCGTTTCCAGTTGATCACTTAAAAAGAAACGTACCGTTATTCAGCTTTCGCTTCAATATTGACCTTATCAAGCAGCGCTAGCGGGTTCTGCGATGCCGCAACCATTTCCAGCGCACCAATACCCTTGTCTGACTTGGACTTGACCGTCACCTCAAAGATATTTGGCTTAGCAAGGAATGTCGAAAAAGCAGTGATCGCATCTTGAAGCTGCGGTTGGTCGGCAGCAAGTTCCTGCAGAACTGCATTAGCAATCATGGTCAAAGCGCTGCGGGCATCTTCGACAGTCATGTTGTTTTCGTCTGCGTAGAACTTGAGACCCTTTTCAATCAGACCCTGTTCTTCAATCTTGAGCTTTACCTCACGAGCCTTGAGGCCGAGAAGTGCAACCTGTGCCAAAACTTTATCACCGGAGAAGAACTCTTTGGTGAAGCCGCCCAATAGACCAGACATGGAAATTTTTCCCATGTCCTGACCGCTGACCGACAGATCCTTGATGACGAGGCTCTGGCTGGCTTCATCCCAATTTGCTTCCAGATTGGATGAAACGTTTACACGGTCATAACCGAGCTTGCGCAGCTGCTGATACATTTCTTCACGGCTGTTCGCAGGAACAGGCAAAGACATATCCTCATAGGCAACACGAATATCAGTCGGAATACCGTTGAACGGCTTGTTCAATGCCAGCTCGTAGCTCTTCATGCTGAACTTGATGCGCTCAGGCAAACCGGTTGCTGGCGGCGTTGCAGTGGTGTCCTGATCTTCCTCAACATCAACATCGTCATTGGCGTTACTGTCGCCCGGCAGATCAGCATCAACACCTTTGACGACCATCGTGCCGAATTCAGGCAGCATGGTCGTGAACGGGAAATTCTCCATTTCCTGGTCGCTCAGACCTGCAAACTTTGTCACGGCCTCTGCCGACGGCGCCCAGTTGAAGCCTTTAAGCGAGAATTCGTCCAGCTTCACGAAGTCGGTGCCGTTACCAGCCGAGAAGCCATTAAGCGACATGTCGAGCTTCTTATTGTCGAAGGACATCGCCATCTTGTCGATTTTGCCTTCGCCCTTTTCTGGATCACCCGGTTGGATTTTCATCCCGAGTAACTCGACGTCGCCCTTACCAATCGTGTCGAAGAGACCGATCAGGCGCATGAAGAACTCTTTACGTTCTTCATGCGAAAGAGATTCGATGTCCTTGGCTGCTTCCAGTTTCTGTAGTGTTTCGGTAAACGGCTCTGCAGGCAGGCGCATGGTAAAGCCGTTGCTGCGAACTTCATCATAGCTGAAGCTCGACTTTGTGCCCTTTACGGCGATATTCTTCGCAGAAAACGGTCCATAAACTGGCTTCGCTTCGGTATCGCTCGGGCCAGCCTTCTCAGTATAAAGACGCGCTATAAAAACGCCGTCAATATCCTTGCCTTCTGATGCGCCGATCGTACCAGCCATACGTTCTTCATTAATCGTGCCGTTCTCATCGGGCAACGAAAGATCAAGATCGAATGTCGCGCCACTTGAAGTGTAGCGTGCGACATGGCCATGAACGATGTCTTCCAGCGCGACATCTTTATAAGATGTCTTCTGTTCCTTATCGTTCAACATCTGAACGATGTTGATTTCAGGCACCAACATGCGCTTGGCAGAAACACGCCCAACGCGTTCAGCAAGGCTCAACTCGCCATTGCCGAACGTATCGCGCAGCATCTGGATATCGAAATTCGCATCGTCGATAAGAACACTCGGCATCTCAATCTTAAACTGAGCGATTTCCGTCTTGATACCTTTGGCATCAAGCATGCCATTCAGAAACAGTACTTTTGGACGACCTTCGATCGAAGCGATGGTGACGTTCGTGCCGTTTTTCAAAGGCAGGACCACATCGGTCAGCTTTATGTGGCCGAGAAAATCTGCCGAAACAGAGGCAGCCTTGCCGCCACGCCGCTCAAGCTGGGCGTTAATCGTCTTTTCGAGTGTGATCTTGTATCCGACTGCACCTGCAGCCGCGATGGCTATGACTGCGACAGCTGCCCAAAGCGCTTTGCGTCCGCCCTTGCGTTTTCCGCTCGTTGCCTGCTCCACGATTTCTCATCCTTTCAGCGCAATTTCAACGGGATCTGATAGATGATTGGTTAATCACAAGAAATTGTAAGAGCAAGCAGGATCGGTAAAGATTAAGATTTTTTCGGCCGCCAGATGTGAAAAATCCTGCACATTCTGGAAGGATTTTGCAGAAATTGGTGCAGAAGAGCCTCAGAGCGGGTTTGCTGGATGCGGAGACGAATCGTATGCACCCCAAATCGACTGGTCAAAATTCACGATTGCACCAGTCATCATTCCGGATTCTTCCGACGCCAAAAACGCAATCGCGCGCGCAACTTCCCTGGGATCAATCAGACGTCCAAATGGCTGGGCCTTGACCGCTTCATCCAACCAATTGGCGGGTGCGCCGTGGAATTCGCGCTGGATACGATCTTCGCCATCCGATGCCATCCAGCCGATATTGAGGCTGTTGACGCGGATGCGATTACGCAGCACCGAATAGGCAATATTGCGCGTGAGCGTATCAAGCGCACCCTTGGACGCACAATAAGCAGCGATGAATGGTTGGCCGCCCATGGAGGACATGGACGAAATATTGACAATCGCTCCTTCAACCTTTTCACGCCGGAAAAGCTTGATCGCTTCCTGAATAAGAAAGAAAGGTGCACGCGTATTGACCGCAAAAAGCCGATCAAACAGTTCAGGCGACGTATCAAGTATATCGCCACGGTCCGTCAATCCGGCTGCATTGACGAGAATATCAAGCCGTCCAAAAGCCCGATCCGCTTCCGAAATCACCTGACGGCAATCTTCGACCTTTTCCAGATCGGCTTGAACAAACACGGCCTTCACACCGAGCTGCTCCAGCGTGTCGGCCTGCGCCCTGCCTTTTTCGGCTGAGCGACCGCAGATCACTATGCCCTCCGCGCCACGTTCGGCAAAAAGCTGTGCTGTAGCCGCACCAAGACCTTGGGTGCCGCCAGTGATGACCGCAACCTTGCCATTCAATTGTCCGCTCATTTCTGGCTCCAAATATAAGTTAAACCCGTCCACCCAACGCAGATGAGAGATCAGCCAGTTCCTGGCCGCCTGCCATAAGGCTCTGCAGCTCATCCATGTCCACATCGCTTCTGGTGCGGGTTCCAAACGTGGCACCGCGATTAAGCACGGTAAACTTGTCGCCTACGGCATGAGCGTGGCGCACATTATGCGTGATGAAGATCACACCAAGCCCTCGCTCACGCACAAGGTTGATATACTTCAGCACCATAGCTGTCTGACGCACACCAAGTGCCGAGGTTGGCTCATCGAGGATCAACACTTTCGCCCCAAAATAGACTGCCCGTGCAATCGCTACACATTGTCGTTCGCCGCCCGACAACGTGCCAACGGCCTGCTGCGGATCACGGACATCAATACCGATCTTCTTCATCTCTTCACGGGTCACATCTTCCGCAAACTGCGTATCGAACCAGCGAACTGGCCCAATCCCCTTGGTCGGTTCCCGACCGAGAAAGAAATTTCGCATGACCGACATAAGAGGGATCATCGCAAGATCCTGATAGACCGTCGCAATGCCGTGATCGAGCGCATCGCGCGGACTGTTGAAGACAACCTGTTTGCCTTCAACAAAGAACTCTCCGCTTGTTGGTTTGTGCACGCCGGACAGTGTTTTAATCAGCGTCGATTTACCGGCACCGTTGTCACCAAGCAGACAGTGTACCTGCCCCGGTTCCACACTGAGTGAAACGCCGTTCAGCGCAATAACAGGGCCGAAGTGTTTGACAAGATTGCGAACTTCAATGATCGGGGTTGTCATAGTGCATACTCCCTATCAACGCAGTTTCAGGAAAGTTTAGAAGCGGTTTCCCCGAAACTGCGTGAATGCTGAAACCTATCGCTCGCCGGTGGCGCGCTTACGGATAAAGTTGTTGAAGAGAACGGCGATCAGCAGCATTCCGCCAAGGAATACCAAGTACCAGTCCTGATCAATCGTCGTGTAAGTCAGGCCAATCAGCACCATACCGAAGATGATCGAGCCGAAGAATGCCCCAATGGCCGAACCATAGCCGCCGGTAAGCAGACAGCCCCCGATAACAGCTGCAATGATCGCTTCGAATTCCTTCTGGAAGCCGCGCCGCGCATCCGTCGACCCCGCATCAAGAACAGTAAGAATGGCAACAAGTGCTGCTGCCATTGCCGTACACATGAAAAGAATTGTCTTAACACGACGCACAGGCACACCCGAATTGCGCGCAGCCAGCGCATCACCACCGGACGCGAAAATCCAGTTGCCGAAGCGGGTACGAACCAGAACGTAGGTCGCCACGAGAGCAATGCCGATGAACCAGAGAACTTCGACGGGTACACCCTTCACCGTCGGTTGGCCATTTGGGAACTTCGCGATGAGGTCTTTTTCCGCAAGCCATTCAAACAATCCTTGAAAAGCATCACCAGAAAACAATCCTGCAAGATAGCTCGTGCCAACAGCTTCCTTCACGCCACGCAATTGCGTTGCACCGCCCGTCGCCCATTTGAGGCCGACCAGCGAAAGCCCACGCAGGATGAACAGAAACGCCAGCGTAACGATGAAGGAGGGCAAGCCGGTTTTAAGCACAATCTGCGCGTTCACAGCCCCCACAAGCGCCGCGAAAACCAGTGTCAGAATGATGGCAACGATGAGCGGTACCTGCCAAACGACGAGGGCAGCAGCGAATATTAGGCCGGCGAACGCTATCATTGAGCCTATAGAAAGATCAAATTCGCCACCGATCATGAGTAGCGCGGCAGCCACAGCAAGAATGCCAAGCTGCGATGCGGGCGCCATGAAATTCATAATACCGGCGGCGGTGAACATTGCCGGATTGGCTGTCGACAGGAAGAAGATCGTGATGAGCACGAGACCTGAAACCGCACCCAGTTCAGGCCGACTAAGCATCCGCTGAAGTGCACTGGCGTTCTTCAGCCGCTCATCCCGTTGCGCAGCTGCGATCGCCGGATCATTTGCTGCGGTCTGAGCGGGCTGCTCTGATGAAGTTGGCTCACTCATGCTTTCCTCCTTCAAGCGTATCCGCGAAAATACGCATTAAAACAATTCCCTAGAGCACCATTTTGATTCAATTTGAGAGAAACGCGCTCTAGACAACGCGACATGAAAGTCGCGAACTTATGGGTATGGATACTCGATCCCGCCCATTTTCATGGGCGGGGTGAGATATTCAAAAGTTATGCGTTGCTGCTTAGCGGATGCCCTTGGCAGACAGTTCAACCACCTGCTTGGCTTTGTCCTTGGTAATCAGGTTCGGGCCCGACGGCACATTGCCGCCCGGCATCAGGCCGTATTTCGCATTGAGCGCCAGAAACGCAACTGGCAGATAACCCTGCAGAAACTGTTGCTGATCAATCGCGAAATCCGCTTTTCCGTTTTCAACCGCCTCAAGGAAGCCAGCCGACATATCGAAAGTGGCAATATGAATGCCTTCGCGACCACTTTCTGAAGCTGCCTTTACCGCGGGCTCACCGGCCAGCGTTGCGTTCAGCGTCAGAATTGTATCGACCGCCGTGTCAGATGCGAGTGCTGCACGCACCTTGGATTCGTTTTCAGTCGGATCTGCCGAAGTAGGCAGAACCGTCACATCGCCAAAACCTTCCTTGAAGCCCGCGCAACGCTGATCGAGCGAGACGTTACCGACTTCCTGATTGACGCAGATGCCTTTCTTGCCACCAGCCTTTTTAAGTGCTTCACCGGCAACCTTGCCAGCATCGAACTCATCCTGACCGACATGCAGCAACGCACCAAGCTTTTTGGAAGCATCCGAACCTGCGTTCATCGAAATAACCGGAATACCGGCTGCAACAGCACGTTCAATCGACGGCCCGAGCGCGTCCGCATCGGGAATCGAAACAACGATGCCCTGCGGGTTCTGGTTGATCGCAGCATCAATCAGCTGCGCCATCTGCACCATGTCGAATGTTTCAGGTGCGCGATAATCAACCTTTGCACCTGTATCCTTGGCTGCTTCCGCAACACCATTCTTCACAACCGACCAGAAAGGATCGGATGCCTGGCCGTGACTGACAACAACAATGCTGACATCCTGTGCCTGCGCCGCAAATGACGCAGCCATCAGCGCAACGCCAGCAACTGCCGATTTCAATAGAGATTTCATGTTCACTCCTCCCTGCCCGGCACTCCCCGCCGGTTTGTTAATTTATCTGCACCTCGTTCAGAGCTAATTCCGGGGCTGCCTCCACGCATTTGATCCCGGCAATTTCGCTGCAATCTTTGTCATTTAATAGAATGAAACATTCATTAGAAAATTCTCGTGGAATTATAATTCCATTTCTGTTAGCTCATGTCAATCACATAAGCAGCAGTCAAAATGCACATGCAATTTAGCTCTGGGAGGAGAGAATGGCAGTTGTAGCAGGCCTGATCGGCTCGGGTTTCATGGGCAAAACTCATGCTCTCGCCCTTGCGAATGTAAACCGGATTTTCGACCTGCCGATGACGGTCGAGCTTCACACATTGGCCGATGTGGACGAGAAAACCGCCTCACGCGCAGCGTGTCAGCTTGGCTTTGCTCATTCCACAGGCAGTTGGCGTGACCTGATCACCAATCCAGCCATCAATCTGATCGATATCACCACCCCAAATCGCTTTCATAAAGAAATGGCGCTTGCTGCCATTAATGCAGGCAAGCACGTCTACTGTGAAAAGCCATTAGCTCCAACTGCCGCCGAATGCCTTGAAATGACACTCGCTGCCGAACGGAAGGGCATTCAAACCGCAGTCGGATTCAATTACCTCAAGAACCCGATGATTAAGCTCGCTAGAGACATCATCGAGAGCGATGAAATTGGCAAAGTCAGAAATTTTCGCGGCATCCATGCCGAAGACTTCATGGCCGATCATCGAATTCCTTGGTCATGGCGACTTGATCCGGCAGGCGGTGGTGGCGCACTTGCCGATATAGGCAGCCATATCATTGCCGCGGCACGCTATTTGGTTGGTCCGGTTGCAGAGGTGATGGGCAAAAGCGTGACAGCAATTGCAGAGCGTCCCGACCATAACAACCCATCGCACATGAAAGCAGTCGAAGTGGATGATATCTGCCATGCTTTTCTATCGTTCGAGAATGGCGCAACCGGCAATATCGAAGCGAACTGGCTCGCCAGTGGTCGCAAAATGCAACATGATTTTGAGATATCAGGCTCAAAGGGCTCGATCTTTTTCTCGCAAGAGCGCTTCAACGAACTCGACCTATTCCTTTTCTCTGACAAGAAAGGGCAACAGGGTTTCCGCAAGATCTTCGCAGGCCCAGACCACGAGCCTTATGGCGCGTTTTGCGTGGCGGGCGGGCATCAGATTGGCTTCAATGATCTGAAAACGATTGAGGTGCGCGACTTCCTGTTAAGTATTGCAGGACAGAATACAGGTCACGCCGATTTCCGCGAAGGCTATGAGGTGCAAAAAACTATCGAAGCCATCTACGTATCCAGCCGCGAGCGGCAGTGGAAACCAATATAATCTACCGAAAGCGCTTACGCGTATGCAGGATGAATTCGTGCTCGATCTTCATCAGCTGCGCGTCGATGCCATAGACCTCTTTCAGGAGCGTCGGATTGAGCACCTCTTCCGGCGCACCATCGGCGACGAGCCGACCCTGATTAAGCACAATCAGCCGGGTGCAATATGTCGCGGCCAGACCAAGATCGTGCAGCGAGGCGATCACCGTCTTCTTCTCGGTTGCCAAACCGGCAAAAAGCTCCATCAATTCTAACTGATGGGCCGGATCAAGCCCAGCTACAGGCTCGTCAGCCATGATGATCGGCGTGTTCTGTGCCAATACCCGTGCGATCAGGGCGCGCGCTCTTTCACCGCCCGATAGCTCGTTAGCAGGACGTGACGCAAGTTCAGCCACACCCATGCGCTGCATGGCAGTCTCGATCACAGTTTCATCGTCACGGTCCAGTCCTGCAAACACAGGCTTCAGTGCTGACCGCCCAAGCGATACCAGCATCCTAACTGTTACCGGCCATGCAACATCGCGTTCCTGCGGCAGATAAGCGATGATCTTGGCGCGATCCGCAACATGCAATCTTCGGAGGTCCGAGCCATCCAGCAGAATGTCCCCTGTCGAAGATGTAAGGCCTAAAAGCGCACGCAGCAGCGTGGTCTTGCCTGCACCATTTGGACCGATCAAGCCGATAAACTCACCTTCACCTGCCTCGAAACCGACAGCTTCAAGCACCGCTTTGCGCCCCAGCGAGACATCAAGATTGTGGATTGAAAGAGTGCTCATACCAGCCGTCTCCGATATTTAAAGACAAGCCACAGGAAGAACGGGGCGCCAATGATTGCCGTTAGCACTCCGAGCTTTAATTCGCGCCCCGGCATAATCACTCTCACCAGCACGTCGGCAGCCAACAGAAGGGCAGCACCGCCAAAGGCACTGGCAACAAGCAGACGTGACGGTCGCGAACCGACCAGCGGGCGCAACAGATGTGGCACTACAAGCCCTACAAAACCGATTGCTCCCGCAACCGCAGTCGATGCGCCAACGGAAGCCGCAGTGCCAAGGACAGCGAGAATCTGAACGCGCGCGAGATTGACGCCCATGCTGGCTGCCGCATCCGATCCTAACGTTAGGCTATCAAGCGCACGCCCCAGTGAAAACAACATCGCCCAACCGATCAGAATGAAGGGTGCGGCAAGCCATACATGCGTCATCGACCGATCGGCAAGAGAACCCAGCATCCAGAACACGATTTCCATGGCAGCGAATGGATTAGGCGACAGATTAAGCGCCAGTGCTGTCATCGCTCCGGCGAGACTGGTGACGGCAACACCTGCCAAAATGACAGTCAGTGTTCCGGCGTGACGCCCCGCGAGAGCCTTGACCAAAAAGACTGACAGAAATGCCCCGACCAGCGCCAGTAATGGCAAAGCCAACGGGAAAACCTGCGACAGCCCCGTATAAATCGCAATCACCGCACCAAGTGAGGCCGACGAGCTCACGCCAAGCAGCCCTGGCTCGGCCAGCGGATTGCGCAGATAGCCCTGAAGAGCAGCACCTGAAAGGCCTAGCGAAGCACCAATTAGCAAGGCAAGCAAAGCGCGCGGCAGCCGGATTTCGCGCATAACCAACACGATCACATCCCCCTGCCCGGCAAATAGCGCCCGAATGCTCCCACCCACACTGATGGATGCCGGACCAACCAACAGCGAAAGCGCAAATAGCACCAGAACCATCAAGCCAAGAACAACAAGCAGGAGATAAAAACGACCAGTTTCAGTCACGCGCAGCCTCCGCGAGCTTCGCAACAGCTTCAACGCTGAACGGCCCGCCACATACTGTCAGATTGTCGTTGAGCGCCACGCTTCGCGTGTGCCCTTCGAGCGCGCGCAATGCCGGATGCTCGAAATTCTCAAAGGCCAGTGCGGGCGGTCGTCCCCGCGATCCGCGCACCAAAATATCAGGCTTTTCCATAACCAGCATTTCCAGCGGCAGCATAGCTGAACCACGAACACCCGCCTTATCGGCGATATTATCAAGCCCGGCCAGACGGACTGCTTTATCAATCAGCGTGCCGCGTCCCGACGTATAACTATTCGCATAATAGAGCGCGACGGTCTGTTTATGGTCAGGCTTTTGGATTGCTGAAAGAGCCATATCCATGTCTGCAATCTGGCGAGTTGCTTCGCTTTCACGGCCGAGCAATTCGCCCATGCGCTTCATATGCACTTTGATATCCTCAAAAGAGCGTGCAGGCGCAAATTCCTCTACCTGCACACCCAAATCCCGCAACAACCCAACCGTGGCACGCGAAGAAAACGTGCCCGCCAGCACCAGATCAGGCTTCATGAGGAACACTTCTTCAGCCTGCCCATGGTTGATGGGCAGCTGTTTTGCTCTCTCGGTCATCACAGACAGAAGCGGGTCACGCGAGAGATACGACACCGACCGCAGCTGAGTGGCATCTGCCAGCAGCATTGCCAGCTGATCTGTACAGACATTGATCGACACGACGTGCTTGGGCAATCCATCCGCATGAGCGGGATGAAACGCAGTCAGAAACAGGCAGGCCAAAAGGCCAAACCTGATTTTCCATAACCCGGACTGCGTTTTCATGTTGCGCATCTCGTCAGAAATTCCGCGTCAGCCCGATATTAAAGCTGCGCCCCGGCGCATTATAGCCGGACGTTGTCTGGTAATCCTTGTCGAAAATATTCTCTACCGAAAGCTTCAACTGCGATTGTGTGTCGATATCATACAGTGCAATGAAATCCGCCGTCACATAAGGATCAAGCTTCTTGGTATTCGCGGCAGTTGTGTAGCGCGAACCGCCGTAAAGCAACCGAGCCGTTAGATCGAGCTTGTCTATAGGCTTGAAATTCACTTCAGCTGTCGCCTTCACCCGCTCGCGATATGGCAAATCGTTGTCAGTATCTTCATCAATTGGCTTTTTGAGGTCGAGTGATCCTTTCACCGCCCAAGTTTCGTTGAAGCGATGAGTCAGCGCCGCTTCGAAACCCGTCACTTCTGCACGCGCAATATTGTAAGGCAGATAGGATGGTGCCGTGCTCATGATCGCATCACGTAGCCATGTCTTATAGAAAGCCAAATCGAGACTTGTATCGGCTGTTGCTTGCCAGTTCAGACCAATCTCATACGATCGGGATTTTTCCGGCTGCAGATCGGCATTCGCAAAGCCGGGATAGTAAAGCTCATTAAAGGTCGGCGCACGGAAGCCAGTGCCAAACGAAGAACGCAGCACGAGATCCGGCAGAATTTCGTAGCTCGCGCCGAGATTATACGTGACCACGTCACCAAACTGCTCATTATAATCGTAGCGCACACCGCCATCAAAGCGCAGCGCATCATATTCGAGCGAGTATTGCCCGAATACCGCAGCCAGATCACGACTGGTTTTGGCATATTCGGTCGTAGCGCTGACTTCCTCGCGGTAAGCTTCAACGCCACCTGTCACCACATGCGAAACATTGCCCGTTTCAAACTGCTTTTCCGTCGAGGCAAAGATGCCATAGCGCTTGGTTTCAAACAGATCAGACCCACTAACCCCCTTACGGAAATTTCGGCTGTGATCTAGACCAGAGCTGAGCTCGATCGTCGAAGACCAATCAGCGGTGTGATCGATACGCGCACCCAACTTGCCGCTAAATGCTGTTGTATACGCTTCATTAGCAGACGGTGCTTTGGCATCATATTGATTGCGGCCGCGGCTCAGGAAGCCATCAGTATAAATCTTCCCCCAGTCAAAATCCTTCGACAGCGAGAAGTTAAACGAACCCTGTAGAAAACCATCACGATCAGGCTCATAGCCGAAAGAATCCGGTGTCGTAAAATTATATCCCTGTGTGCCTGTGACAGCGGCACCAAAGGCATAATCAATGCCATCCTTGCTGCGTCCCTGAAGCGAACCGGACGCATAACCGCCCCATGGATGCGTAACCCCCGTTGTCAGACTTCCGCAGTAGGAGCGCTCCCCGCAGGCTCCACCCTGCTTTGTGATGATATTAATCACACCACCCATCGCATCCGCACCATATTGCGAGGAATGCGCGCCTTTCGCGATTTCAATACGATCAATTGAACTCAGCGGAATATTGGAAAGCGCTGTTGCTCCGGTCGTTGCTGATGCGGTTCGCACACCATTGACGAGAACAACCGTCTGTTTTGACGACATACCGCGAATGTAGAGATTGGAAGACGATCCCTGCCCGCCATTGGTGGTAATCGAAATTCCCGGATAGTACTGAAGAAGCGATTGCAAATCAGGCGCCGCTGATCGGTCAATTTCCTCCCGATCAATGACCGTGACGGACGATGTGGAGCGCTGCAAAGACGTTGCACGCCTCAACGGTGTGACGACAATCGTATCAAGCACAACGCCATCCTGCACGCTTGCCTTCGTCTGAGCGAATACGTCGAGCGGCGTAACCACCAGAACGGTGGATGCGAGATATGCCGATAGTTTGAGAATATGCATTATTTCTACTTCCTGCGTGCAAGCCTTGCTTCACCGCAGGTGTCAGAAATCAGGGCGGAAGCCCCTTGTCTTTGTCCCACGGCAACATTTCACAATGTCACCGCTACGGACGGCCGCGACTGGACACCCCTCGTGTCAGCCATGGGTGACTGGATACGGCAGGTCTCCTGACTTCCGGGTCTTCATCGGTCCTCCGCCTTCCCGAACGTGAATATTCAGTGGCTATGATCGCAACTTACGATCATGGGAGGATGACTCGCCGGTCACAGTTGCGGGGGCAGTCTCGGTCTCAGCTCTTCAAATGAGCCTCACCGTGTTCCCTTTTCATCCATCCTTGCGGACAGAACCGTTTCCTGTGGCGAGCGATAGCAAGGGGATGGCAGATTATCAACTGCAACAATGTGCCCCATCTGAATCACATTCAGAGCCAAGTGATTCAGATGGTTGAATTGTATGGATTTTTCATCTCAGGAAGTCGCGGAAACGACGCAGTGCAAAGAAGAAAAGAACACTTCCGATTACAATCATGGCCAGCAATTGTGGCCACACGACACTCAATCCCGCACCGCGGAATAGCACCGATTGCGCGAGCATCACGAAATGCGTGTTGGGTGCCGCCAGCATGATATTCTGAATAATTTCCGGCATACTTTCGCGCGGCGTTGTACCGCCCGAGAGAACCTGTAACGGAAGCAGAACCAGCATCAGGAGAAGTCCGAACTGAGGCATAGAACCAGCAATCGTTGCTAGGAAGATGCCAAGGCTCGTTGTCGCGAAAAGCTGTAATGCAGCACCCGCCAAAAACAGCGTCAGCGAACCATTGATCGGCACCGCGAGAATGCCCTGCACAACCACAACCAGGGAAAAGGCAGTCGCCACCAGCACCACCATCCCCATTGACCAGACCTTAGAGACCATGATCTCAAGTGGCGTCACCGGCATGACCAGCAGATGTTCGATTGTGCCATGTTCGCGCTCGCGGATGAGAGCTGCGCCCGTCAGAATGATCGAAAGCATAGTTACCGATGAAATGACATTTGTGATCGCACCGAACCAGCCTTTGTTCAGATCCTGATTGAAGCGCGCACGTAGGTTAAGTCCAACCGGTGTTTGAGTATCCCCGCGATAGCGATTGAGAAACTCGTTCACTTCGCTGGAAACTATCGACTGAACATAACCGCCGCCGGTAAAGGCCTGACTCATGCGCGTTGCATCGACATTCAACTGAATCGTTGGCGAACGCCCGGCAAGCAGATCGCGCTGAAAATTCGGCGGGATATTGAGCGCAAACGTATCGAGCCCAGAATCCATCCGTTTATCCATCTCATGAGATGAGATGAGCTTTGGCGGCACAAAATATGGCGGATAAAACGCAGTCGTGATGCGACCCGAAACCGGTGACTGATCCTCATCAACGATTGCGATTGCCGCATTGTTGAGATTTTCCGGCATAGCCTTTGCAGCGGTATAGATCGCAAGTGTGAAGGCATAGACGATAAGCAGCAGAAGCATCGGATCACGCGCCAGTCCGCGCAGTTCCTTGACGCCAAGCTGGAATATATTGGAAATCCGCATCTCAGCCCGCCTGCTTCTTGAGAAGTACAATGCCGAGAACGGTAAGAACCGGTATGGCAATCAGCAGCGGCAGGAATGACCCGGCGAGATCGGAGAAATCGAGCGCCTTTGAGAAAGTCCCGCGCGAAATTGTCACAAAATAGGTCGTCGGATAAATCTTGCCGATAAACGCACCTGCCCCCTGCAAAGACGAGACTGGATCGATAATGCCAGAATATTGCACTGCGGGAATGAGTGTCAGCAATGCAGTACCGAAGATCGCCGCAATCTGGCTATTGATAAAGGTTGAAATCACCAAGCCCATGCCGGTCGTAATGATGACATAGAGAAGCGCTGCCGTGGCATAGGTCAGGAAACTGCCTGTGAATGGCACACGGAATATGAAAACAGCAAAGGCCGTCAGCATCAGGAAGTTGAGAAAGGCAAGCGCGATATAAGGCAGCTGTTTGCCGAGCAAAAACTCGAACTTAGTCACCGGCGTCACATAGAAATTAATGATGGAGCCAAGTTCTTTTTCACGCACAACGCTCAGAACCGCCAACATTGCAGGGATCATCAGCAGAAGTAGCGGGATAACTGCTGGCACCATGGCCACAAGGCTCTGGACGTCCGGATTATAACGATAACGAATTTCCAGATTGAAGTTGCCGACAGTGGCGTTGCTTCCATAAAGCTCGCGCGCTTTTTGTGTCAGCCAATTGGCATGCATTCCCTGCACATAACCACGCACGGTTTCCGCTCGCGTTGGCATGGCGCCGTCGATCCAGGCACCAATTTCGACGGGACGACCACGCGCGACATTGCTGCCGAAATTCGGCGGGATTTCAATTGCCAGGCTGATTTCACCTTCGCGCATACGCCGATCAAGGTCGTCATAATCGGTTATGGGTGCTTTTTCAGTGAAATACCGGGAACCAGCAAGTTGCTGCGTGTAATCACGGCTGATCGTCGTATCGTCGCGATCCAAAACCGCAAACGTCAAGTCCTCGACATCGAGATTGATACCGTATCCGATCACGAACATCAGGATCACAGTGCCCAGAATGGCCAATGTCGCGCGGATCGGATCGCGTTTCAACTCCAGCGCTTCGCGGCGTGAGAAAGCTAGCATTCGCCGAGGATTTGGCAACCAGCCTGCGCTGGCCGTCGTGCTTTTCTCAACTTTTTCAGGCTGAACCTTCACCGACTCTTGAACGTCTTTCTCAGGCGCTGTTTCGCCAATTGCTTCTTCGAGATATGCGATGAAAGCATCTTCAAGTGTTGCTGCATTCCGGCTTGCAGTAATGGCTTTTGGCGTATCGCTGATCAACACCTTGCCAGCATGCATCAAGGAAATGCGATCACACAGTTCCGCTTCATTCATGAAATGGGTCGAGACGAAAATCGTGACATTGTCGTTGCGCGAAAGATCGGCAAGGATTTGCCAGAACGCATCGCGCGCAACTGGATCAACGCCTGAAGTTGGCTCATCGAGAATAAGAATATCCGGCGAATGGATCAGCGCGACAGCCAGCGACAGGCGCTGACGGATGCCGAGCGGCATCGAGTCGGGAAGATCATCCATAACGCCAGCCAAATCAAACCTTTGGGACAGTTCCTTGATTCTGCGCTTGGTATCTTCTTCCGCCATGCCAAACAGCTTGGCGTGAAGCTCCAGATTTTGATGAACTGTCAGTTCGGAATAGAGCGAAAACGCCTGCGACGTGTAACCAACATGACGGCGTATATCGATATCCTTTGGGTCGACTTCGCGTCCAAACAGCCTTGCCGTGCCTTCGCTTGCAGGCAACAAGCCGGTCAAGACCTTCATCGTCGTGGATTTGCCGCAACCGTTAGAGCCGAGGAAGCCGAAAATCTCGCCGCGCGGAATACGGAAACTTACATTGTCAACGGCAGTGAAATTGCCAAATCGCACCGTGACATGCTCGGCTTCGATAGCGATGCCACTATCTGCCTGTGTATTGCGCGGTGGCATTACTACTTCGCTGTGCCCTTTCCGAAGCTCCTCCGGCAAAAGCGCGATGAAGGCTGCATCAAGATTAGGCGTCTGGGTTTTCTCAAGCAGTTCCTGAGGCGTGCCGGTTGCAAGAATCTGGCCGTCATTCATAGCAACCAGCCAATCGAAGCGCTCCGCTTCTTCCATGTAGGCCGTGGCCACAATAACGCTCATCCCCGGACGATCTTTGCGGATATCGTCAATCAGTTCCCAGAACTGACGCCGCGATAAAGGATCAACGCCCGTTGTCGGCTCATCAAGGATAAGCAAATCAGGATCATGGATCAGTGAGCAGCAAAGACTTGTCTTCTGCTTCATGCCACCCGAAAGCTTACCAGCCGGGCGATCAGCAAAAGGCGACATGCCCGTTCGCGCCAGAAGGTCTGCAATGCGGCGTTCGCGCTCATGCTTGTCATGGCCAAACAGCCGCCCGAAAAATTCGATATTCTCGAACACGGAGAGCGTCGGATACAGGTTTTTCCCCAATCCTTGCGGCATATAGGCAATGCGTGGAAATGCCGACTGGCGATGACGCTTGTCGGCAATATCGCCGTCGAGCACTTCAATCCTGCCCTTCTGCATAACGCGAGCGCCAGCAATCAGCGACAGAAGGCTCGACTTTCCAACGCCGTCAGGCCCAATCAGCCCGACCATGCAGCCGGCAGGCACCTCGAGCGAAACATCGCGCAATGCTTCAGTCGATCCATAGGACAGCTTCACGCTATCTGCGCGAACGACAAAGCTGTCGTCGCCCACGCCAGCCTTTATCGAAGCCCCACTCATTTTACTGTTTCCGCGAGATTCTTCGGCCATTCAGCATTTTGATCGAGTTTCACGTAAGCCATACCCGGAAGCCCGGTTTTGACCTGCTGAATATATTTCTGAAGCAATTCCTGCGGGATTTTTGCCTTAACGCGGAACATGAGCTTTTGACGCTCTTCCTCAGTCTCAACCGACTTTGGCGTGAACTGCGCAACATCGGCTACAAAGCTAATCGTGGCAGGGATCACATATTGAGGAGCTGCATCAAGCACGATGCGAGCATCAGCACCAATGGCCACGCGTCCAGCCTGCGAAGTCGGCAGGAAGAAAGTCATATAGACATCGCTGACATCCACCAGATTCAGCACGCGACCGCCAGCCGACAATACTTCACCCGGTTGCGCAACACGATATTGCACGCGGCCAGGCTTTGGCGAACGCAATGTGGCATCATTGATATCTGTATCGATGGTGGCAATCGCAGCCTTTGCAGCTTCAACCGCAGCTTCTGCATCAACAACTTGTGCCTTTGCAGCACTGATCGCAGCCGCCGTCGCGGCGAGCTGCGCCTTTGCAGCACCCACGGCTGCCTCAGCACCCTGCGCGGTTGCGCGATCATCATCCAGCACCTGCTGAGAGACTGTGCGCGATTCTGAAAGCTGTTGCGAACGGGCCAAACGGCGATTTGCAGCGTCCAGTTGCGCTTCGCGCTGTGCGACCGTGGCCTGAGCGGCGGTTTGCTCGGCTTCACGCTGGACAACCAAACTTTTCGCTGTCTCAATGCTTATTTCAGCGCGACGAAGCTGCGCTTCAGCCTGTTTTCGCTGGCTCTCGAGCTGGGCAGTATCCATGCGCGCCAGAACCGCGTTTGCCTCAACAAACTGTCCTTCGTCGGCAAGAATTTCGCGGATACGTCCGGGGCTTTTGGTGGATACATCGATCTCTACGGCTTCGATTCGCCCATTTCCGCCAGCAATGCCTTCCGGCAGTCCGGGTTCGCTCAGTGCTTTCCAGGCATAGTAGCCTCCGGCTACCAAAGCCACGACTACACCAGTTGCGATCCACTGCTTGCGATTAAACCCCATGCCGAAACATCCTCTGCGTCATCATCTTGCGGGTCCGCAAAGCAAAGCTATGCGGCAAACGATACTACTCAGTCAGATTGAATTCTGTATTTTCACTTGGGAGTGCGTGCCTTGATTAAAATCAACTATACTCAAATGCACCGCAATTTCATGCGTTAAATAATAAATATAAGAAAATTCGCGGGTGCCGATTTAGTGAGATGGAGGGCAATGCTGACAGCACCCGCTGGCTGTCGACAGTACAACATTGCAAAAAGATCGCGCTGGTGCGCTCGACAGATCCTTGAATTGTTTAAAATTAGCCGGGGCGTCGCTTTGGTTGGGCCTCGACGCCCCGGAGATTGCCGACTCTGGTGGAACTCGGCAACAAGCGATCATTAGCATCCGCTGGCGGAGGCTTTCTTTGATTTAAATCAACCAGATAATAAATAACCTGAATGTGCCGCTATTTTTCAGGTCGACACTTACCCCAGGTCTTTTTCAAGTATGACGATACGCTCTTGAGCTTCGGATCAGACAAGAAACCCTGTCGAAAAAGAATACTGCCTTTGACCTCCGGTATAGCGCTGTTGAGGTCAAGCTGGCGCTTGATTTCATCGACGCCATTTCCCGCAAGCCATTCAGGCTCAGCCTTACTCGAGGTGCCAGCGCGATAAAGTGCCATACCGATATAAAGATCAGTATTTGTGCCTTTAACTGTATCCGCCCACCATCTGACGATAGGGCCATAAGGCACATCCTTGCGGCCTGACGACCAATAGACCTGCGGCGCGATATAATCGATCAGCCCATCTTTCACCCAGGCACGCGTATCAGCAAAGTCTCCATCATAATTGGTCTTACCCGCCCGCGTTGGCGAACCAAGCGGATCGTTAATCTGATTGCGCCAGACGCCGCCAGGGCTGATACCAAAGCGAACATGCGGCTTGATGGCTTTGATCTTGTGCGATATTTCCTGCACCAGCGTATAGGTATTGTGACGCCGCCAGTCATGCTTGCTGGAGAAATGCGTCCCGAAACGTTTGAATGTCTTGTCATCCTTGAGTGGCGAGCCCTGCGTTTCGTAATAGAAATAGTCATCGAACTGGATTCCATCGACATCATATTTCTGGACAACTTCAGCCGTGATGTTAGTGACCCACTGGCGCACTGCCGGAATACCGGGGTCAAGCACATAGCGATCCGCAGATATGCCTACCCAACCCGGATTGGTTTTATAAACGCTAGGCGGAGAATCGCTGGAAGAATTATTCAGTTCTTTTCGCGTTGCCGGTCGCACATCCATAGAAACACGGTAAGGATTGAGCCAGGCATGTAGCTCGATTCCACGCTTGTGCGCTTGCGCGATCGCAAAGCGCAGTGGATCGAAGCCCGGATCTTTTCCGAGTGTACCCGTCAGATAAGATGACCACGGCAGATAGTCTGATTTGTAGAAAGCATCCGCAGCAGGTGAAACCTGAAAGATCACGGCGTTAATGCCATGTTCGGATGCTTCTTCAAACATTCGCACCAGTTCCTGCTTCTGGCGCTTCACGCGTTCGGAATCGTCCTCAATCTGTGTGGAAGCTCTGGACGGCCAATCCAGATTAAGAACAGTCGCAACCCAGCTCGCATGAAAAGTATCGCAATCAATTGGCATCGATTACCGCAGTCCCGTTCTATTCTAATATTAACGCCATATCTGGTTTGATATGATCAACTGGGTAACTACTTTAAAGATGTATAAAGTCAAAGCGAGGGCACGATGTATAAGAATATCCTAGTCACCACAGATGGTTCAGAGTTTGCAGAGCGCGGTCTTATTCATGGATTTGATACCGCGAAAGCCATGGGTAGCAAGGTGACTGTCCTCACCGTGACCGCCCCCTATTCGCTTTCCGGCCTGCCTGGTGGCTTTACTGACAGTCCGGCCTTTATCGAGCGTTATGAAGAAGAATGGAACGATTACGCCGATGCTGCACTTGCCCGCGCCCGTGAACTGGCAAGTCTGTCTGGCGTTGAAATCCATACATTGCATGTCGTGGCACAGCATCCCGCCACCTCAATTATCGAAACCGTAAAAGAATTGCGCAACGACCTGATTGTGATGGCGTCACATGGTCGTCGTGGGCTGAAAGGCATGTTGCTCGGTAGTCAGACCTATGAAGTTGTCACGCGAAGCACTGTTCCGGTGCTGGTGGTTCGCTAAATTCAACCGGCCTGATGACCAGTGGCGCTTTCAATATCAACGCGAAAGAAAACAGGTTCCAGTTTGCGTTGCTCGCCGCCACTGGTGATGGTCTTGGTATAAGCAGGCTCCCACCATGTCGGCTCGTTGGAGAGCATATTGACGATCGCAGCCTTTTCTTCCTCGCGTGTGATCTCGCGATAATGACCGTTCACAACAACGCTACGCCATTCCGTTTTTGAAATGATGTGATCGAACAAAATGCAGACCGCATCATTTTTCCGCATAGCCTCAGTCTTCTGACCATCGGTAGTGAAGGAATAAAGCGCCCCACCACTGAACCGAAAACCGAGCGGCACCACAAATGGTCGATCACCAAGAATATAACCCAACCGCCCGATCTGGGTATGCTGGATCATATCACGGACATCAATTTCAGACATTTCCTTGATTATCATGGCAAGCGTCCCTCGTTCAGCTAATCTGTTGTTAGATTACTATAGGGCGGCGATTGCGCTTTGACCGCAATCAAAACATGAAAATCAGACGAACAGGCGCCCTTCAGCAATCTTGACTGCCGTGCCGCCAATACGAGCACCGGTGAGTGTCTGGTTTGACACATCAAGTTCAAGGCGAATACGCGAGGGGCGCCCCATCTCCATGCCCTGCTCGATCCACCATTGCGAACTTCCATCCACCGGCTGGTCTTTGGCCAGGATCATTCCTGCAAAAGCCGCCGCTGCAGACCCCGTCGCGGGATCTTCATACACATTCGAGCCTGTCACAAACATGCGTGCGTGATAATTACTGTCGAACAGAATTGTTTCGCGGCAATAGACGTAAATTGGCAATGGTCGATCGCCCACATGCGGCAGACTCTCGCTCACATAGACAGGATCAATGGAGACTTTGGCTGCAGCGATCAGGTTATGAACCGGCACAAGAAGATAGGGTGTGCCTGCGCTCCAGACAGCAGGAATATGGTTTTCAAAGCCGATCTCATGCGTGCCTAGCCCGATTGCGGCGGCTGCCTCTTCCTTCTCGATCTTGATATCGAGCTTTTCCGGCAAACGCGGCAGATCAAATTCGGCAAAGGCGCTGTTTTCACCTAAGATGACACCACAGCGAACGATACCTACCTTCTCTTCAAGCGTCACCAGCCGATCCGACTCGTCGCCTGTTCTGCGATGACGTGCCAGCGATACCGCAGCGCCAACAGTCGGATGACCGGCAAATGGCAACTCGTAGTCCGGGGTAAAAATGCGGACGGCTGCCTCATGCATCGGATTTTCAGGCGGAAAGATAAAGACCGTTTCGGACAGATTGAATTCGCGCGCGATGGCCTGCATACGCGCGTCAGTCAGCCCTTCACTCTCGTGCACAACAGCCAGCGGATTCCCAGCCAGAGCCTTATCGGCGAAAACGTCGAAAATCTCATAATACCGGCCAGCACTGGCAGCTTCAGTCATCGTTCACCTCTCCCTCACTTCAGTAAGGCCATAAGCCTTGCTTTGCGAGCATAGTCAATTTCGTGGCGCTGTCATCTGCAAGAACTGATCGTTACTGTTGATTTTCAAAATGCCAATCGGCAAATGCGCGCACATAGGATGGCGTCGCCTGCCCCATGGCTCCTGCCTGCTTAACCGGAATGATTTCCGACAATTCCGGCTCTGCTTGAGCCGCGAGATTAGACTCTATTCGTTTCAACAATTCCGCCGTCGAAAGATCAAAGTAATGTCGGCGGAAAAGCGCAATGCTTCCATCGGCAGTTACCAGATGGGTCTTTGCTTCCGCCTTGGCATCACCAAGATTGATTCCGGTTTCTTCAAAGACTTCGCGGGCCATATTCGTTGTATAATCGGCCCGACCATCAACGACATCATTGTCATCAATGGAACCTGCCGGAAAATAGACCCGTCCTGCGACCGCATTATGCGCGCTCATACGGGCTGCTATCAAATGCCCTTCAGCGGACACCATGATACCGACGCCAAAAATATGCCACGGCCGTAAAGGCTGTGCATCTTTGCGCCAATACATAAGTGTTGCAAAGCTCGTGCGATGGAAACCGGCGGAAAAAGATTGGCCTTCCAATTTCGCGTCTGGTGCAAGATAAATTTCACCATCAAACAAGGTCGGATTAGCCTGACACTCGCGCTGCCAGTTTTCAGCGATTGCGGTTTTATTGGCTTGCGCATAGTCGAGCGGTCCCGGCAAAATCCGGACATCGACACGATCAATTTCATAAACCGTGTTTTCTTTCACATGCTGCATTAGCCGTCCCATTCTCAAACAATGTTCAGCGTGACAGCCACGGGGCAATGGTCACTGGCCTTAGGACGATCCCATCCAGTCCGTGGATAACGATCAACTTCTTGTCCCGGCGAGAAAACCGTGCGCCAGGGCTGGCCACGGCGGATAATCTGCGGAATCGCACCACCGTTTTTGTCAGCCAGAGCCGGCGACGCAAGAATGTAATCAAGCTGGCAAAGATGGCGTTCCTGCGGTCCGCGTGTGTGATAGAGCGTCCAGCGGTCCATTTCAGGACGGCGCTCCACAAGATTGATGGCGAAGCCATCGCTTAGCAGCGTATCCAGAGCACTGGCAGCTTCCTTCACAGGCGAGAATTGATAACCGTTCCACTCATCGCCTTCGATGATGACACGTTCACGGTAGTCGTTGAAATCACCGCAAATGAGCCAGCGCTTACCCGAAGTGTGCCCTGCGCCAAACTTCTCTTCGATAATGTGGCGGATCGCACGCGTTTCTGCCTGTCTGACCGGCAAGGATGCAGTGCGACCATCAAGCCCGTTACGTGCACCGCCCATTGATTTCAGGTGAACAACAAAAAGCGTCAGTGGCTTGCCGTCGATACGCATATCGAGACAAAGGCAATCGCGCTTAAAAATGCGATCATTCGGTTCAAGTCCTAGCTCCGCAAGCACCGGCTGATAAAGATCAAGATCCTTATAGGTCAGATGTGCGTGGCTGGTGACTTCCAGCACTTCAATCCGCTGGCCATCACGCGTCGTATCGCGTGCCATCACGGCAACGTCGATGCCTCGGCTATCATTGCCGTCAATCAGATACTTATTGCGATAGCCCTGCCCGACCATCTTGAAAAGATAGCCATATTCAAACGCGTTAAGAGCAGCGAGATTATCGACTTCTTGCAGGCAAAGCACATCGGCCCGTGTTTCGGCTATTGCCAGCGCCGTCATCTGCCGTGTGTCATCGGTATGGGCAATCGCCCGCGCCTGCTCCAGCAGACGGTATTGCGTTTCATCGCCGATCTCGAAGAGCTTGAGCGAGCGATCCTGATGCAATTCATTTCGAAAGCCGGAAAAATCAAACCGGCGCATCAGATTTTCGACATTGAAGGTTGCTATCGTAAACATGCCCGCGCAATCTCACCACTTGCGCTATGATTGGCAAGTGGTTCTTTTCAAAATTGCACAGCCACGCTGGTTTTGATCAGAAAAGCCACCATATAAAGTCAGGAAATCAGGACACCGAAAATGCTTGATAAGATACGGTACATCGCACTTTGCTCAGGTCTCTTTGCAGCAAGCCTTGTTGGCAGCGCTGCAGCGGTTGACCTGAATACGCCTTACGTGCCGTCTTTGCGTCCAAGCACGCCCCCTATCGCTGGCGGGCTGCCGCGGACTTATCAGCCACAAGCAGGATCAAGTAAGTGTTACGGCGTGGGGTGCCGCGACAGTGGCAATTACATCTCGCGCGAAGGCATCCCGATCTACAAGAATGGCGACCCGCTTCAAGTTCGCCCATCCAATCGCAAGCCTGTCACCACCTTCGGTCCAAGCAGCAACCATATTTCATGGTGCTCAAATCGTTACCGCAGTTATCGCACTTCGGATAACACATACCAGCCCTTGGCGGGGCCACGCACTGGCTGTAATTCGCCTTTTCAATAAAAAAGCCGGGCAGTGCCCGGCTCATTTATTTCTTATGCAGCTTTCGATTTGGAATGCGTGCGGATCAAACGTCCCAGACGCATGATACCTTCATCAATCATTTCATCATTAGCGCATGAATAGCTCAGACGCAGCGTATTGGCACCCGTGCCATCCGCAAAGAAGGCCTTGCCCGGAACGAAAGCTACCTTCTCGCTTTCAATCGATGCGGCAAGCAATGCAGCACCGTCCATGCCCTTTGGAAGCGTGACCCAGATGAACATGCCGCCTTCCGGCTTGGTCCAGTCAGTGCCTTCCGGCATGTATTTAGCAAGCGCTTCAAGCATCTTATCGCGGCGGTGCTTGTAAACGCTATGCAGCTTAGCGACTTGACCGTCAAAACCAGTCGAAGCAACACGATGGATGGCAATCTGGTTGATCGTCGAAGAATGAAGATCAGCCGCCTGCTTCATCAGAACCAGCTTGCGGATAACCGATTGCGAAGCAACCACGTAACCGACGCGCAGGCCAGGAGCGAGAGTCTTCGAGAATGAGCCGCAATAGATCGTGCGGGTCTTTTCGATATCACCGCCGTGACGCGCAATATCCATCGACAGGATCGGCGCAATCGCTTCCCCGTTGTAACGCAGATACTGATAAGCGGCATCTTCGATAATCGGCACATTCAACTCATCAGCATCGGCCAGCAGCTTTTCGCGGCCCGCACGATCGACCGTTTCGCCGGTCGGATTGCTGAAATCTGCCGAAAGATAGGCAAACTTAACCTGACCGCCGGCATTTTCCGCCGCCTGCTTATAGGAATCCGGTGTGCGATTGCCATTCAACGAGAGAATGTCATAGGTCGGCTCGTAGGCGTTAAACGCCTGCAACGCGCCAAGATAGGTCGGGGCCGTTACAAGTGCCGTGTCATTTGGCGAGATGAAAAGCTTGCCGAGATAGTCAAGTGCTTGCTGCGAACCGGACGTAATAAAGACGTTGTCTTCCGTGCAAGGAATACCGATCTTGGCAAGTTCACTCACCAACCAGGTGCGGAGCGGCTTGTAACCTTCGGATACCGAATATTGCAGAGCTGCATTGGCTTCAGGGCCACCAAAGATGTCCTGATAAGCGCTCTGGAATTCAGCATGTGGAAACAGCGCCGGATCGGGAATACCGCCAGCAAAGGAAATAATATCCGGACGTTCCAGCAGTTTTAGAAGTTCACGGATTTCCGAAGCGCGCATACGTTTCGAGCGCGTTGCAAATACAGTTTCCCAGTCCAACACGGGAAATCTCCTCAATACGGTGGAGGCAAAGCCTCCTCAAACCTTGCCAGATAAAGTTCTAGCGATAGCGCAATTTTTTGCTAACGAGAACACTTTCTTCCATGCTGAGACGGAATAAAGATATTCTGAATTGTTTTGGCCAAACGACGCACAAAACATAAATTCCAAAAGCATCAGACGATCTTTTCGTGCGCTACGTTTCACACGACCAAATCCCTATGCATGAAAGGGGCGTAAGAAACGCCCCTCTTTTCTCTGACCGTAGAGCACCTAAAATCTGATGAGATTCAGGTCTTTCGCATGGCGAAAATGGTGTTCTGTGAGAACCGGAGCGGAGCGTACATAAAGTACGTGAGCCTAGGTAAGCGAAACAAAATGCCATTTGCAGACGGCGAAAGCCTGAATATCGCAGATTTTTAGTTGCGTGCCTTGTCGACGAGCTTGTTCGCTGCGATCCATGGCATCATGCCGCGGAGCTTTTCGCCAACTTCTTCGATCTGGTGGCTGTCGTTGTTACGACGGATACCCTTGAAGCGAGCTGCACCTGCACGGTATTCCTGCATCCAATCGGAAGTGAACTTGCCGGTCTGAATGTCCTTCAGAACGCGCTTCATTTCTTCCTTGGTTTCTGCAGTGATGATGCGTGGACCAGTGACGTATTCGCCCCACTCAGCAGTGTTGGAGATCGAGTAGTTCATGTTCGCAATGCCGCCTTCGTAGATCAGGTCTACGATGAGCTTCATTTCGTGCAGGCACTCGAAGTAAGCCATTTCTGGTGCATAGCCAGCTTCTACGAGAACTTCAAAGCCGGTGCGGATGAGTTCAACAACGCCGCCGCAAAGAACAGCCTGCTCACCGAACAGATCGGTTTCGCACTCTTCCTTGAAGGTGGTTTCGATAACGCCCGAACGGCCGCCGCCAACGCCCGAAGCGTAAGACAGAGCGAGATCATGTGCGTTGCCCGAAGCATCCTGATGGATAGCGATGAGGCAAGGAACGCCGCCACCCTTCTGGTATTCGCCGCGAACCGTGTGGCCTGGGCCCTTTGGTGCGATCATGACAACGTCAACGGACTTCTTTGGCTCAATCAGGCCGAAGTGAACATTAAGGCCATGAGCGAAAGCAATCGCTGCGCCGTCACGGATGTTATCCTGAATGTGGTCTTTGTAGATGTCAGCCTGAAGTTCATCAGGGGTTGCCATCATGAGGAGATCGCCCCACTTGGCAGCATCAGCAACGTTCATCACTTCGAAGCCATCAGCTTCGGCCTTCTTGACCGTTGCCGAACCTTCACGAAGAGCGATGCGCACGTTGGCAGCGCCGGAGTCCTTGAGGTTCAGCGCATGGGCACGGCCCTGGCTACCGTAACCGACGATAACAACCTTCTTCGACTTGATCAGATTAACGTCTGCATCACGATCGTAATAAACGCGCATTTTCGTATTCCCTTCATTCAGATTATTTTTCAGATTGCTCTGCGGCTTCCTCGCGTTGGCCGTTGGTTATGCCCCGTAAAGAGCGAAAAACTGCTTTGTGGCACGCCGGGCGTCCCGGATGACCACTTCGTCAGTCAGTTCCAGCCGGTCGCCAAGCAGCAACCGGATCTGCATGTCCCGAACGACAAGTCCGAAAAATGCACGAAAAGCTTCGTCGATATCGTCAAAAGCCAGAAGCTTTGCTTCCTGACCCATTTCAAGGATCGGCTTGAGGCGCTTTGCCATCGCCACCGGACCATTGGCGAGAACAATGTCGCCAAGTGCCGATTTGCCCGATGCCGTGTGGCTGACAGCCAGACGGTTCAATGCAATCGATGTTGGACCAGACAGCACCAGCAGCCAGTCACGCGCAAAATGTTCTAGGCTTGAGAAAAGCGATTCAGCGTCAAGCTTCTCGCGAGCTACCGGCACGACACGAACCTTCGATGCTTGCCAGCGAACCATTGCGGTTAGCAGACCATCGCGATCACCAAACCATTTATAAAGGCTTTCCTTGGAGCAATTGGCAGCACGCGCAATGCTCGCCGTCGTCAAAGCGCGGTCCCCGCCTTCGACAAGAAGGCGCAACGCCTGCTCCAGAACATCGTTCTGACGCGGCGAAAAAGACGGCTGCTTCTGAGCCTGCAATTCGTCGCTTTTATCAGTCACGGATCAATCCCTCCACCTTGTACCGTACGGTACGGTTCCGTTTATTAATCTTTGCTTGAGAGACCGTCAAGCAGGATTTTTCAACACGATGGAAGATTTTAGAATTGTGATCCGAGCACCGCTTGGAGCTTCGTTTCGACAACTGGAAAGAAGCAAACAAATTCAAAAAGAAAGGGCGCCTTCCGGAATCAACTTCTCAGAAGGCGCCCTTCAAAAATATGCATATCTGGCTTCATGCCTTAGAGATTAACTTGTGTGCCTATTTCCACAACACGACCTGTTGGGATCTGGAAATACTCCGTCGCATCAGAGGCCGTACGAGCAAGCAGGATGAAAAGCTTATCCTGCCAGAGCGGCAAACCGGAATGTGCGGAAGCCTTGAGCCAGCGACGTGACAGGAAGAAAGACGTCGTCATGATGTCGAACTTCCAGCCGAGTTTTCGGCAAAGCCCCAGCGCGCGCGGAATATTCGGTTGCTGCATATAGCCAAATGTCAGCGTGACCTGCATGAAGCGTTCATTGAACTGCGAAACACGCGCACGGTCAGCACTCGACACCCAAGGCTTGGAAGCCGTTACAACAGTCAGAATAACATTGTTCTGGTGCAGAACCTTATAGTGCTTGAGACTATGCATGAGTGCCGTCGGCGCGCTCTTGGGATCACCTGTCAGAAACACAGCCGTTCCCGGAACGATTGTCGGCGGACGCTTGTTCATCTGCTCGACGATGAGATCGAGCGGCACCTCCGCCTTGCGTGTCTTTTGGAACAGGTGGCGCGTACCGCGCACCCATGTCCACATGATGACCACGAGAATAAGCGCAAAGGTAATCGAGGCCCAGCCGCCATCATGCACTTTGATGATGTTGGCGCTGAAGAACATCACATCAATGATCAAAAAGCCTGCGATCAAGGGAGCAGCGCGGCTGACACGCCAGTTCCAGATGCGAGTCATGACGAAATAAAGAAGACCGGTCGTGACCAGCATATTGCCCGTCACGGCGATACCGTAAGCAGATGCCAGATTGTTCGACTTCTCAAAGCCGAGAACGAGAATGATGACCGTCAGACCAAGCAGCAGATTGACGCGCGGAATGTAGATTTGTCCGTGCAGTTTTTCAGACGTGTGCTGGATTTCAAGACGCGGCAGAATGTTAAGCTGAACCGCCTGACGCGCCACAGAAAACGCGCCGCTGATGACGGCCTGACTGGCGATCACAGTGGCAGCTGTCGCCAGAAGCACCATCGGCCATAGCGCAAAATCCGGCATCATCTGGAAGAAAGGCAACGCCGCCGCTTCACCATGGGACAACACGAATGCCGCCTGTCCGAAATAGTTAAGTAGAAGGCACGGAAACACAATCCAAAGCCAAGCTCGAACGATTGGCTTGCGGCCAAAATGACCGAGATCAGCGTAAAGCGCTTCGGCGCCTGTCATGGCAAGAAAGACTGCGCCTACAGTAATAAAGGCGACACCGGGGCTCACGACAAGAAACCGCAGGGCATAATAAGGATTGAGCGCTGCCATTACTGTCGGATCGTCAAAAATATGCCAAAGACCGGACGCACCGAGGGCCAGAAACCACACCGCCATGATCGGCCCGAAAACAATCGCAACCTTGCCCGTCCCGTACTTCTGGATTGAGAAAAGAACGACGAGGATGACCACGGTAATGGGCACCACAAAGGGCGTCATATGGGGCGCAACAATCTGCACCCCTTCCACCGCAGACAATACCGAAATCGCGGGCGTAATGACCGCATCGCCAAAGAATAGCGCCGCTCCGCAAATACCAGCGGCCAGAACGATGTCGGGCCGCCCTTTAAGGGCAGCCCTTACCAAAGCCATCAGAGAGAGAATGCCGCCTTCGCCATTATTGTCGGCACGCAGCACGAAGATCACATATTTCACCGTCACAACGAGCAGAAGCGCCCAGAAGATCAGAGAAACGACACCCAGAATATCACTTCTGGAAAGAAACCCATCCGAAGTTGCCGCGTGCAATGCTTCGCGGAAGGCGTAGATCGGGCTCGTACCAATATCACCATAAACGACGCCGAGAGCACCAAGCACCAGCATCTTCATACTGTCATGGGAATGGTCGTTTTCTTCCGAAGCAATTGCGTTCTCTGGAGAAACGCCAGCAGGCAGCGTATTTTGAGAACCCGCCTGCGCATCTCCTGCGACTGGCGTGTTCTTATCTGGTTGCTCGCTGCTCATATGCAGACACCTCGTGAGGTCGTAAGTATCGGGATTGGATATCAGAGCGCCTGGGAGTTAAACAAACCGTCAACAGCTAGGGAATACATGATCGCTGCAAAGGTTCCCATGCAAGTTCGGTATCAGTCAAATGCCTGAAGTGTCAAAGTTAAACTCTTTAAAGAAAAGTAGGCTAACTCGCCGCTGAAGCGCGAAGCTCGGACTGCGGAAAACTTCATGTATGCTTCCCTCAAATGACCCAGCGCGCCCCCGAGCGTGGTTATTCTGTGGCGGGCGGTCTATATCTTGTCGCGCCCGCGCACAAATGCAGATTTCGCAAAGCTCCATTGTCAGCCATGCATTTTCGCAAAGCCTATCCAGCCAAGGCTGTAATGTATCGGCTAACGGTCACCGGCATGCCATACATCAAAGCATCTGCGGTCAGACCGTGCCCAATCGACACTTCGCTTAACTGCGGTACACGTTTGACCAAAGCTGGGAGATTTTCAACTGTCAGATCGTGCCCTGCATTGATTGCGAGCCCGAGCGCCGTTGCTGCATCTGCAGCTTTGCCGAGACGGCTCAGTTCCTGTGTGGCGGCAGCCGGATCATCATAAGTCGCTCCATAGGGGCCCGTATAGAGCTCAATGCGGTCTGCGCCAATTGCCTTGGCCTTTTCATAACCCAGCGGATCAGGGTCAGCGAATAACGATACACGCATTCCCTGTGATTTCAGCCGCTGAACGATAGGTTCCAGGAAATCGGATTTGGTTTCAAAGTCCCAACCGTGATCGGAAGTTGCCTGCATCGGATCATCAGGAACCAATGTCACCTGCTCAGGTTGATGTTTTTCAACCAGTTCCAGAAAGGCTTCTGTTGGAAAGCCTTCAATGTTGAATTCAGCCTGCGGGTATTCATCATCGATCAATGCGCGGATATCGCCAAGATCGGTAAAACGAATATGACGCTGATCAGGGCGCGGGTGCACCGTCAAGCCAGCCGCTCCTGCTGCAAGCGCCGCTCGTCCTAGACCGGTCACACTCGGCCAAGGAAGATCTCGTCGATTACGCAACATGGCTATGGCGTTGAGATTGACGGACAATTTTGCAGGCATAGAGCTTCGCTCCTTCAATTCGATATGAGGCTTTATATCGTCAGCCATTGAAAAGTGTGAGTGTTTTCCTGTCACACCTCAAACCAATATAGGGATTGCTAATTTTGAAGGCCTGCCGCAACCTTTATCCCCTGAGAGGCGTTTTAGTGAAATAACACGACGTTCTAAGAACCGGAGGTCAACGATGCGCAACGAGGACATTCCTGTCATCCGTCGCATTCCAACCAATCGTGAAGATGTCTTTGCTTTTGCAATCGAGGGACATCTCGACGACGCTTCCCTCGAAAATCTTTATGGGCTCCTCGATGCAGCCTATGAAGGCCATGATGAAATCGACCTTCTCATCCGCCTGACCGGCTATGACGGCGTGGATTGGGGTTCAGCATTTTCGGAGAGCATGCTGTCGATGCGTGCAAAATCTCTGCGTCACCTTCGACGTTATGCGATTGTTGGCGGCCCGCTATGGATACAGGCAAGCGTCACGCTCATGCAGCCGTTTCTGTCCATCGAAATGAAGACATTCGAATCCGAAGATGAGCCCAAAGCTTGGGAGTGGCTAAGCGCCGAACCAACGGAACAATGATTATTTTACAATTGTCAGCTGTTCGGCTGCACGCGTGATTGCGGTGTAAAGCCAGCGCTCGCGCGTGTCGCGGAAAGCGTAGCTTTCATCGAACAGCACGATATTATCCCACTGTGAACCCTGCGCTTTGTGAACCGTCAGTGCATAACCGTAATCAAAATCATCGAAACGCTTCTTGGTCTGCCAAGGAATTTCAGCATCCGGGTCCTCAAACTGCGCTTTGAGCAGTTTGATCTTGGCGACGCCTCGGTCTTCGTCTTCGGGCGAGACCAGAAGATTAATTCCCGGTTTCACTGTTTCCTTGGACGAGGTCATTACCTTCCAGAGAGAGCCGTTCAGAAGCCCCTTGGCCGGATCGTTGCGCAGGCAAACCAGCTTATCGCCGGCCTGGGGGTATTCCGCAGTAAAGCCCTTCAACTCGCGCAGCCGCTGATTATAGCGCTTGCGTGTACGGTTGGTGCCGACGAGAACCTGATCGGCAGAAAGAACCAGATCCTGATTAACCTCAGATTTGGAAATGACTTTCGCTCTTCCCTCATCGCCATAAGCAAGCTCACGACCCTCACGCACGTCAAGCGCCATACGGATGATCGGGTTATCGCGTGCCTGACGATGAATTTCCGTCAGCAGATAATCCGGTTCGTGCTCAGTAAAAAAACCGCCGCCCGAAATCGGCGGCAACTGTCCCGGATCACCCAGCACCAGAATAGGTGTGCCAAATGTCATCAGATCGCGGCCAAGCTGCTCATCAACCATGGAACATTCGTCCACGACGATCAGAGCGGCCTTGGCCACCGGGCTTTGACGATTCAGGGAAAATGTCGGGGCGATAGACGTCTTACCGGTTGTTTCGTCTTCAATCGCTTCTTCACCGCGCGGCCGATAGATCAGTGAATGCAGCGTGCGCGCATTGTTTGCGCCCTTGGAGCGTAGCACCTGCGCGGCCTTGCCGGTGAAGGCTGCAAACTGCACATCACCATCCACATGCTCGGCAAAATAACGCGCAAGCGTGGTTTTGCCTGTGCCAGCATAACCAAACAGCCTGAAGATAGGGGAACGCCCTTCCTTCAGCCACTTGCCAACGGCTTTTAAAGCCTGATCCTGTTCCGGTGAAAACTGCATACCCTGTTCAGACAGGATTCGGCACTTAAAGACAAGTGAATAGGAGAACAAAACAGCATCAAAGCTATGACGCCACGCACAACAAACCATCAGTGTTAGCTAATAAACGAGCCGATTATATCGAAGAATAAATTAGTAATGCAAATAATTATAAGTACGTTTAATCGTTTTCATCATAACTTAATAAATCATATTCAGTATAAACTTATAGAAGGAGTTCAATCATGATGCTTCTTGTTTTTGCAGTTTTGGCACTTTCATTAGTTTTCGCATGGTTCGGGCGTCAGTCCGTTGCAATATTTCTTGCCGTTCTCTGCCTTGCATTGGGCGTAAAACAGTTTCTTTGGGAAATATATAGTTCTGAATACGGCTATCGGATGCCTTGGATTCAAACAGAAGTGGTCGATCAGCTTAAGCGGCAACAGTCCGCTTCTGCTTTCACGCCGAGCTTAAAATCTGATGGAACAGCAGCATGATTGATTTAGCCTCAGATCATGACACCAACAAGCAGCAGACATTCGCCACTCTTCTCTCGATTTATCTTCTGGGAATGATGGCCGTCATCGCAGCAATTTTGACCGCAGCAATGGTGCTGCAATATGCCAATGGAGAAATACCTTGCCCGCTTTGTCTTTTACAACGCGTTGCGATGTTTGGTGTTTGTTTCGGCATCATTTTGCAGTTTCGGCATGGTTTCTCATACCGCAACACCGGCATGAGTATGATGTTCTCACTTTTTCTGCTGATCGTATCCGTGCGGCAGACATTGCTTGATATCTACCCTCGCCCTGGGCATGAATATATCGGCACCTCAGTCTTTGGCCTTCATATGCCCGTCTGGTCGATTCTCATTGCTGTCGCGCTGTTGATTGCCTTCGCTTTTCAACTCATCTTATGGGGCGGCAGCACGCAATTGCAGCACAAATCTCTGACGCATCAGTCGTCACTTCGCGTGTTGGCAACTGCTCTCAGTCTGTATGTGATTGCGATTGGTGTGATTAATTTCGTATCGGTCGGCGTTCAATGCGGCATCGATGAGTGCCACACCTTTGGCTACGCCCTTCTCAAATGAAAAATAGCGGCTGGAGTAACTCTCCGGCCGCTTTCCCAACTTAGCTGCCAACCAGCGCTGCAAATCTTTCCAGATCGACATTGCCACCACTGACGATCACGCCAATACGCTTGCCTTTGAGTCCTGGCACCATCTGCAAAGCGCCAGCGAACGCCAGGCAGCCGGTCGGTTCGACCACCATCTTCATTCGGCTGGCAAAAAACTTCATGCCTTGCACCAGATCATTGTCACTGACTGCCAAAATATCGTGAACGCTGTTCTGAATGACAGCAAATGTCATATCGCCAAGTGCCTGTGTCTGCGCGCCATCGGCTAAAGTTTTTGGAACGTCAATATGAACGATCTTGCCAGAACGGAATGATTGTTGGCCGTCATTGCCTGCTTCCGGCTCAACCCCATAGACATCGCATGAAGGTGAAAGCGCTTTGGCCGCAAGAGCAGAACCCGCCAGCAAACCGCCTCCACCAAGGCATACAAACAGCGCGTCAAGCTGGCCAACCTCTTCAATCAGCTCTTTGGTTGCCGTGCCCTGCCCCGCAATGATATGCGGATGATTAAACGGCGGAATAAGTGTTAAACCGCCCTCCTCCGCAAGCTGCTTTGAAAGCGCATCTCGGTCTTCAGTATAACGGTTATAGGTCACAACCTTTGCACCATAGCCACGCGTTGCGTCCAGTTTTGCAGCGGGCGCGTCTTCAGGCATAATAATCGTGGCAGCTATGCCGAGCAATTTCGCCGAAAGAGCTATCGCTTGCGCATGGTTTCCAGACGAAAAGGCAAGGACACCGCGATTCTTCTGCTCATCGCTAAAGCGCGACAAGGCATTGTATGCCCCACGAAACTTGAACGCTCCGATACGCTGAAAGTTCTCGCATTTGAAAAAGAATTGCGCGCCTGTATCGCGATCAATGGTCGTTGAGGTGAAGATGGGCGTGCGATGCGCGTGCCCTTCAATCAGTTCAGCTGCAGACACCACATCGTCATAGGTAGGAAGTGCAGACATCATTCACCTCTTCAACTCGTTATTTTAACATCGGCCACAAGCTCAGAACGAGCAGCAAGGCCATGGTCAGATTGAACCACTTCAACCGGGTGGGATCAGCAAGCCAGTTGCGCAACAATGTGCCAAAACCCGCCCAAACCGACACGCTCGGCAGGTTCACAATCGCAAAGGCAGTACTCACCAGCAGCACTGCCACGTAGTAGTTGTCGTGGTTGGCGTAGGTCGCAATACCGGTGATCGCCATCACCCAGGCTTTGGGGTTAACCCATTGAAAGGCAGCAGCCTGAAAAAATGTCATCGGCACGCCGCTATCACTGGCCTTGGATTCCCCGATGGAGCGCGAGGTAGCAATTTTCCATGCTAGATAAAGCATATAGGCCCCGCCCGCGAATTTGAGCGATGTATAGAACGACGGCACGGTTTCGATCAGCGCGCCAAGACCAAAGCCAACCGCTAGCAGCAGCACGAAAAAGCCCACGCCAATGCCCAACATATGCGGGACTGTGCGCCGGAAACCGAAGTTCACCCCCGACGCAAGCAGCATCAGATTATTGGGGCCAGGGGTAACGGAAGAAACAAAGGCGAATACGAGAAGCGCTAAGAAAATTTCAAAAGACATTGGATTGATCCAGCTAACAAGGACAAATTAGCCCAATAAAAAACCGGCACAATCGAAACATTGTGCCGATTTCAACCGATATTGTCTCGATTTACGTAACTTAGAGTCCCTGAGGACCGCGGTTCATTGCAGCCACGCCGGTCCGGCAAATCTCCACGAGACCAAGCGGCTTCATCAGCGAAATGAACTGGTCGATCTTGGCAGTCTTGCCAGTAATCTCGACGATGAAATGCTCGGTCGTGGCGTCCACAATCTTGGCATTGAAAGCATCGGTCAGACGCAGAGTTTCAGCGCGTGCTTCGCCTTTGCCTGCTACTTTAATCAGCGCTAGTTCGCGCTCGATCGGGCGCTCGTGGCCAAGCTCGACAGCGCGATGCGTCATGTCAACCACGCGATGCACCGGAACAATACGCTCAAGCTGATGGCGGATCTGATCAAGCACATTCGGCGTGCCACGCGTCACAATAGTAATGCGCGACAGATGCTGTTCATGCTCGGTTTCAGAAACCGTCAGGCTTTCAATGTTGTAGCCACGGCCAGAAAACAGGCCAATGACGCGGGCTAGAACGCCCGGTTCGTTATCAACGAGAACCGAAAGCGTGTGCGTTTCTGGTGTCTGGGTATCCGCTGCAATAAAATATGCTGAGCCGGATGCTAGATTTTGTGCGTTCATGTTCTTTACTCCGGATCAGACTAGGGCGCGGCCCTTGGCATCGATAGCATTGGCAACAGCTTCGTCAGTCGCTTCATCAGGCAACAACATTTCATTATGTGCCTTGCCAGACGGGATCATCGGGAAGCAGTTGGCGAGATTAGCAACGCGGCAATCGAAGATAACCGGCTTCTTGATCTCAATCATTTCCATGATCGCATCGTCGAGTTTCTCTGGCTTGTCACAACGAATGCCATGCGCGCCATAAGCTTCTGCAAGCTTCACAAAATCAGGCATTGCTTCGGTGTAGGAATGCGACAGGCGATTGCCATGCAACAGCTGCTGCCATTGACGAACCATGCCCATATACTGATTGTTCAAGATGAAAATCTTGATCGGCGCTTCATATTGGATCGCAGCCGACATTTCCTGAATGCACATCTGGATAGACGCGTCACCGGCGATATCAATAACCAGCGCATCAGGATGAGCAATTTGCACGCCCAGAGCAGCAGGCAGACCATAACCCATCGTGCCGAGGCCGCCCGATGTCATCCAGCGATTTGGCGCGTCGAAATCCATGAACTGCGCAGCCCACATCTGATGCTGGCCGACTTCAGTGGTAATGTATGTATTACGGTCCTTGGTCAGTTCGTTCAGACGCTGCAACGCATATTGCGGCATGATGACGTCTTTGTTTGGCGCATATGCCAGCGAATTGCGAGCACGCCAACGGTCAATTTGTTCCCACCAGGCAGCAATCGCGTTCTTCTCAGGCTTCTTTGCTGACGCGCGAAACTGGCGAACGATATCTTCCAGAACATGCGCAACATCACCGATGATCGGAACATCAACACGAACGTTCTTGTTGATCGACGATGGATCAATATCGATGTGAATCTTGCGCGAATGCGGAGCGAATGCATTCAGACGGCCCGTGATACGGTCGTCAAAACGCGCTCCAACGCACAGCATGACATCGCAATCATGCATGGTCATGTTGGCTTCGTATGTGCCATGCATACCGAGCATGCCGAGCCAGTTCTTGCCCGATGCAGGATAAGCACCCAACCCCATCAAAGTCGAGGTGATCGGGAAATTGCTGATCTCAACCAGTTCGCGCAGCAGCTTCGTTGCAGCAGGACCAGAATTGATAACACCGCCACCCGAATAGATGACAGGCTTCTTCGCAGTCAGCAGCATTTCAACAGCCTGCGCGATAGCTGACTTGTCACCTTCAATGGTTGGACGATAGCTGGTGCGCGGCGAAGTCTGCGGTGGCGTGTAAATACCGGTCGCAAACTGGATATCCTTTGGAATATCAACCAGAACCGGACCCGGACGACCAGTCGAAGCAATGTGGAAAGCTTCGTGCAGAATGCGCGAGAGGTCATTAACGTCACGAACGAGCCAGTTGTGCTTCGTGCAAGGACGGGTGATACCAACCGTATCCGCTTCCTGAAAGCCATCGGAACCGATCAGTGATGTTGGAACCTGACCGGAAATGCAGACCAGCGGGATCGAATCCATCAGCGCGTCCTGCAAAGGCGTAACCGCATTGGTCGCACCTGGGCCGGATGTCACCAGCATAACGCCAACCTTGCCGGTCGAACGTGCATAGCCTTCAGCCGCATGGCCAGCGCCCTGCTCGTGACGGACCAGAATATGCTGAACTTTGTCCTGTTGGAAAAGTTCGTCATAGATCGGCAGCACTGCACCACCCGGATAACCAAAAAGATGCTCCACGCCATGATCGATCATAGCCTGAACCACCATTTCCGCGCCGGTCATTTCGCGTTGCCCCGCGGAGATCGTCGCCGCCTCGCTTGTTGCTGCCGTCATCGTCGTCACTTCCCGTCTGCTTTACATATTCAATTTCGTTGATGTTTAGATAACAAAAAAGGCCCCCGAGGGAGCCTGTCTTTCGCGCATGGGAGCTTTCGCCGGATGGTTACACCATCCTGCCCATGCGCGTACGTACCACAAGAATAAGAGCTGTTCTGTTCATGGCGGCGAGACTAATCAGCGAAAATCGTGTCGTCAACGCATAAATGTATGAAGCGCGATATTTTCTTCTGTCAAACTGCGCCTCTCGATAAGATTATTGCCCTGACAGGGCATCTTCACCAGAGGAGAACACCTTCCAGCTCTCGTCAAGCTGGTTGCGAAACCATGTTGATTGCCGCTTGGCATATTGGCGGGTGGCGATAATCGATCGTTCGATAGCGTCTTCACGCGTCATCTCACCCGCAAAAAATGCCGAAATCTCGCGCACCCCGATCGCCTTCATCGCAGGCAATGCCGGATCAAGACGAAGCGCGCTCAACGCGCGCACTTCATCAAGCGCCCCATGGTCCCACATGAGATTGAAGCGTTGAGCAATCCGCCCGCCCAACCATTTGCGGTCGGGCAGCAACACGATCTTTGTTGCGCTTGCATCATCAACGAGAGCCGTTCCGGTATTCTTCTGCCAATACAGCAGCGACTTGCCGGTTCCTTCAAACACCTCCAGCGCACGCACAATACGCTGACTGTCAGTCGAGCGCAGTGTGGCGGCAATTTCCGGATCAAGTTCTGTAAGATGAGTGTGGAGCGCTTCTGCCCCTTCTTCACTCATTCTATTGCGCCAGTACTCGCGCACATCTGCGGGCACTTCCGGCATCTGCGAAAGACCGCCTAAAAGCGCACGGAAATAAAGTCCGGTGCCCCCAACAAAGATCGGTGTGCGGGCTCTGAGATCAGCACGCGATAAAAGGGCTTCGACATCTGCAAACCATTTTCCTGTCGAATAGGATACTGATGGCGCGACATGGCCGTACAGAAAATGCTCGGCTTCACGAAGCTCGTCAGATTGCGGGCGAGCGCTCAAAAGATCGAGCACATCATAAACCTGCATGGAATCGGTGTTCACGATGAAGCCGCCGGTCTTCTTTGCCATATGAAGGGCAAGAGCCGACTTGCCGCTGGCCGTTGGGCCAGCTATCAGGATTGCATCCTTTGCCGCTTCACTCATCGCAGGAAATATTCCTCATGTCCCGATCCGCTTCCCTCGTTGCTACACTGATTGCCAATCCGGCCAAAGCGTCGCTTATTCCGTCCTTGGGGATTAAAGCCTCGGCAGCAGTGAATGCAAGCGGGCTTTACTGGCTCGCCGACGGCATCGCCTGCGATATACCGCTTGCTTCCGGTTTAAGCCATGAAGAAGCAGATCAGGCGTTGCGCTCTTCCCTTGATGACGCTCCAGTTGATGTCGTGGTGCAGGAACAGGAAAGCCGGCGCAAGAAAATTCTGATTGCAGACATGGATTCCACCATGATCCAGCAGGAATGCATCGATGAACTGGCGGAAGAAGCTGGTCTTCGTGAACATGTTGCAGCGATCACCGCCCGTGCCATGAATGGTGAAATCGAGTTCGAACCAGCACTTCGTGAACGCGTAGCACTTCTTAAAGGCCTGCCACTGTCGGTAATCGACAAGGTTATCTCGACCCGCATTTCGCTGATGCCGGGTGGTGTCGAGTTGGTACGCACAATGCGTAAGCACGGCGCCTATACGGCACTTGTGTCTGGTGGCTTCACATCCTTCACACGCCGTGTTGCAGAAATGATTGGCTTTAACGAAGATCGCGCCAACACACTTCTTCATGATGGCGCGCATCTAAGCGGCACCGTTTCCGATCCGATCCTCGGCCGCGAAGCAAAAGTGGAAAAGCTGATCGAAATCGCTGACCGTCTTGGCCTCACCCCGCAGGATGCAATTGCCGTGGGTGACGGTGCCAACGATCTTGGCATGATCCAGCTCGCAGGCACAGGAGTCGCGCTTCACGCAAAACCAGCTGTCGCAGCGCAGGCAAAAGTGCGTATCGATCATGGTGATCTGACTGCCCTTCTCTATATTCAGGGTTATCGCAAATCGGATTTCGTTGAATGATTATTCTGGAAACGCCTCGCCTCATTATTCGTAACTGGGAAGATCGAGATCGTGAATTAATGCACGAGATCAACTCCGATGATGACGTGATGCGTTTCTTTCCATTTCGGCGCAATCGTGCAGAATCGGATGATCTGTTTGAGCGTCTGCAGAAAATGATTACTGAAACTGGATTTGGCTTCTACGCACTCGAAGAAAAACTGAGCGGGCAATGCATCGGATTTGCAGGCCTTGCCTGCACTGACCTTGAACCGCATTTTCCAAAAGGTACTGTCGAAATCGGCTGGCGACTAGCTCATCGTTTCTGGGGCAAAGGCTATGTAACGGAAGCTGGCAACGCGCTTCTGGCTTATGCCTTCGAAACACTGAACCTTCCCGAGGTCGTATCCTTTGCAGTGTTTAACAATGACCGTTCAACATCTGTTATGCAGCGTATAGGTATGGCTCGTGATGAGACTGGCGACTTCGATCATCCCAATGTGCCTGACGAAACGCCTCACCTCAAACATCACGTCGTCTACCGCTTAGCAAACTACACGAAGAACAGAATCACATTCAGAGCTACCCCGCCTAAATGATTCAAACTACAATGAAAAAAGGCGTCGCAAATTGTTGCGACGCCTTTTTTGTTTAAGAAAAGAATATTTAGTCGATGCGGATTGTCACAAAACGCAGTTCGCCGGAACGCGACGCAAGCATCAGCAACGCATTCTTACGGCCTTCACGACGCAGAGCATCAATTCGCTTCTTCACATCAGCCGGTGACTTCACAGTAACCTGTCCGATATCGACAATCACGTCGCCGGTTTCGATACGCTTTTCACCAGCAGCAGAACCGGGAGCAACATAAAGTACAGCCACCCCTTCCACATCTTCGGCAATGCCAAATTCGCCACGCACATCGTCGTTGATTTCCGAAAGCTTCATACCGAGCACCGACGTGCCAGCCTGTTCCTTTTGCTCCTTCTTAGGAGCGTTTGGAACTTCTTCACCCTCTTCGCCTTCTTCCATATCTGGCGGAGGTGCCTGATCTTCGGTCGCTTCCTCGCTGCTCTTATCGTCTTCGACCAAACGGCCAAGCTTGACCTTTACGGTTTTCTCTTCGCCATCGCGGACAACAACAACTTCGACTTCATCCCCGACAGCGCTTTCGGCAACAAGACGCGGCAGGTCACGCGCGCGCTCTACCGGCTTGCCGTCATAACGGATCACAACGTCACCCGCCTTGATCTCTTTATTGTCGACACCTGAATTTTCGATAAGACCGGCGATCAATGCGCCTTTAGATTCCTTCAGGCCAAGACTCTGGGCAATATCATCAGTGACCGGCTGGATACGAACACCGAGCCAGCCTCGGCGCACTTCGCCAAACTCTTTAAGCTGGTCGATAACGCCAACAGCCATTTCAGCCGGAATAGCAAAACCAATACCGATAGAACCACCCGATGGTGAATAGATCGCCGTATTGATGCCAATCACCTTGCCGTCCATATCAAACAGCGGACCTCCGGAATTACCGCGATTGATTGCAGCATCCGTCTGGATGAAATCATCATAAGGGCCAGACTGGATATCGCGCTTGCGTGCGGAAATAATACCGGCAGTCACTGTGCCGCCAAGGCCAAACGGATTACCGATTGCCAGCACCCAATCGCCAATGCGCGCCTTGTCCGAATTACCAAACTGCACGGATTTAAGCTTATGTTTCGTTGGATCAACTTTCAGCACGGCAAGATCGGTCTTTGTGTCCTTCCCCACCAGCTCCGCTTTCAACTTGGAACCGTCAACGAAATTCACTTCGATCTCATCTGCATCGGCAATGACGTGGTTATTTGTGACGATAAAGCCTTTTTCGGCATCAATCACAAAGCCCGAACCCAGCGATTGCACTTTGCGCGAATCGTTTTTCTTTGCGCCGTCCTTATCGTTGAAGAAGTCGTTGAAATACTCCTGAAACGGAGAACCTTCCGGCACCTGTGGCATAGGCACACCGCCGTCTTCTTCACCATCTTCCTTGACGGTCTGCGATGTCGAAATATTCACGACCGCATCCAGAAGCCCTTCAGCCAGATCAGCTACAGAACCCGGCCCCTGCCTGATTGGCGCTGTTTGCTGGGCGAACGAAGGTGCGGTGCCAATTGCAACTGTCCCTGTAAAACTCATCGCTCCAAGAGCTACGGTTGCTAGAAGGGTGCGAGCAAATCTCGCCTTGGGTGCAATTGCCATGAAGCTCTGCTCCGTTTCTGTCTGCGATAAGAAATCCAGAAGTTTAGATCGCTGCAAAATACGGCCTGTTTACGGCCCCGCATAGAGCGACGAGCAGAAATATAATGAATGAACTGGCTTATCCCCTGACAAGCCAGACAATGAAGACGCCAATTGCCAATGCCGAAAGCCCTGCAATCCGCAACATGCTTTCGGGCGCTTCTGATGCATCGCGCGCAAGCTTTTTGGCAAAAAAAGGAAAGCCGCCATAGAGCAGCCCTTCGAAGACGAAGAGAAGACCTACGGCGGCTAGAAAATCGCTCATTTGCGATAATTTCTCTTACTGAGACGGCGTTGCCAGTTTCCCACCAGCATCACGGAAGAACTTGAAGAACTCCGAATCCGGTGAGAGAACAAGCGTTGTGTCTGGCGTCTGGAGAGCTTCGCGATACGCTGCCATCGAACGGTAGAAGGCAAAGAAGCCAGGGTCCTTAGACGCAGACTGAGCGAAGATATCACTGCGCTGTGCTTCGCCTTCACCGCGAAGGATTTCAGATTCCTTACGTGCTTCAGCAAGCGTTTCCACAACCTGACGATCAGCAATAGCGCGGATACGCTGCGCTGCTTCACGACCACGCGCACGCAGACGTTCTGCTTCTGCAAGACGTTCTGCCTTCATGCGGTCGTAGGTCTGCTGCGAAACTTCAGCTGTCAGATCGGTACGACGAATACGAACATCTTCAATCGTGAGACCAAGCGAAGTCGCGTCAGCGCGCATCTGGTTTGCCACTTCACGCATCATGTCGCCGCGTTCTTCGGAGAGTGCAGCTTCAAAGCCACGCTGACCGTAAACGCCACGCAATGCAGCATCAAGACGCGTACGCAGGCGCTGTTCGGCGAGCAAAGTGCTACCCGAAACTGTCTCGCGGAATTTGCGGGCATCAGTAATACGATAAACGAGGAACGCGTCCACGTCGTAGAACTTACCGCCCGAAACCTGAACACGGATATCATCAAGATCGAAGCGCAGGAGACGATCATCGATCAACTGCACGGTATCTGCATCAAGAAAGCCGAAAGGCATTTTGAAATAGATGCCTGGTTCAGTCTTCACAGCAACAATCTGACCAAAGCGCAGAACGATTGCCTGCTGGCGTTCGTTAACAATGAACGTGGCCGAGTATGCCAGGAAAAGGATGACGGCGATGATACCGCCAATAATCGGAAGCCTGTTCTGAGACATTACTGTGCACCTCCGCCGGTCGTGGTTGCGTTTGCACCGGGACGCGGCTGCTGACGCATAAGTTCATTCAGAGGCAGATAAGGCACGACTTCTTTTCCGGGCTCCACGATGACTTTTTTCGTGCTCTTGAGTACCTGTTCCATCGTTTCTAGGAAAAGACGATTACGGGTAACTTCCGGCGACTTCTGATATTCGCCAAGCACCGAGCTGAAACGCTGCGCTTCACCTTCAGCTTCCTGGACAACACGGTTTTTATAAGCTGCTGCTTCTTCACGAAGCTGTGCCGCTTCACCGCGCGCCTGACCGAGACGCTGGTTGGAGTACTGGTTGGATTCTTCTACGAAGCGGTCTTCATCCTGTTCAGCACGCTGTACTTCATCGAACGCATCGGCCACTTCACGCGGCGGCGCTGCATCTTCGATGGAAACGGCGTTGACCTGAATACCGGCATTGTAGCGATCAAGCGTTGCCTGAACGATGTCGCGAACGCTCTGCGCAATGGCAGCACGGTTATCACGGAACACGTCCTGAGCTGGTCGGCGGCCGACGATCTCGCGGATCGCACTTTCCGAAACCTGCTGGACCATCGAGTCCGGATTATCGACATTGAACAAGTATGCACGCGGATCTGATACGCGGTAAAGCACCGAGAACTGAACATTGACGATGTTCTGATCGCCCGTCAGCATCAGGCCCTGCGTGGCGTTACGCGAGCCCTGCCCACCGATATTGATCTGCTTTTCGACGATCTGAGCCTTTTCATAGGTCTCGATCGGCCAGAAATGGAAATGCAGGCCCGGCTCGGAAACTTCAGCCTTTGGTTTACCAAAGCGAAGTTCCACGGCGAGTTCATCAGGCTGAACGGTATAGACCGACTGAAAAAGCCAGAAACCCAACACCGCTGCGCCGATGAGGAAAAATACGCCGCGATTGCTGCCGCCCTTGCCGCCACTGCCACCTGGAAAAACTTTTTTCAGACGGTCCTGGCCCTTACGGAGAATGTCTTCAAGATCCGGCGGTGTGTTTGGTCCGCCACCGCGCGGTCCCTTCGGTCCCTGCCCCCATGGGCCACCGTTGCCACCATTATTATTGTTATTGCCGTTATTATTATCGCCGCCGCCACCCCATGGGCCGCCGCCGCCATTCTGATTACTCCAGGGCATCCTCACCTCTCGTCCGGGAGACGGGAAAGCAAGCGCCACCTCCCGTCATCAACTAATGTTACCGTTTTATAGGCATCGCGAGGGCCGCTTTCAACGTGAGGCGGCAAATTTCCTGCGTTATAATTTACGCAACACGCCGTTCGTACTGAATATAGCGTGTTGGATGACTGTCTTTTTCGCCTGCAGGCACGTCTTCACTCGAAATTGCCTGCCAGATATCCGAATCGATTTCTGGGAAATACGTGTCACCATCAATCGTGGCCAGAACCCGCGTCAGATGCACCTTATCGGCCAATGGTAGCGCCTGCGCATAGATCTTGCCACCACCAATAATGCAGACTTCATCGACACCCAGCTCTATTGCAAGCTTGCGGCCGAGATTGATTGCATCTTCGAGCGAAGCAGTAATCTGAGCACCGTCGGCTGCAAAATTCGCATCTCTCGTTATCACGATATTTGGGCGCCCCGGCAAAGGCCGACCAATAGATTCCCATGTCTTCCGCCCCATAATCACCGGCTTACCAAGTGTGAGTGCCTTAAAGCGCTTGAGATCGGTATACAGTTTCCAAGGCATGTCATTGTCGCGGCCAATGACACCATTTTCCGCAGCAGCCACAATGATCGATACAATCGGATTTCGAGCAGTCATATCTTACACCGCGATCGGAGCTTTGATCGTCGGATCAGCTTCGTAACCCACCAGTTCGAAGTCTTCGAATTGGAAGGCAAACAGATCTTTGATATCCGGATTGATCCGCATGGTCGGCAATGCTTTTGGCGTGCGGGTCAGCTGTAAACGCGCCTGCTCGAAATGATTGGAATAGATATGCGCATCACCAAGAGTATGCACAAAGTCTCCCGGCTCAAGGCCCGCAACCTGCGCAATCATCATCGTCAGCAACGCATAGGATGCGATGTTGAAAGGAACCCCAAGGAAAATATCTGCCGAACGCTGATAGAGCTGGCAGGAAAGCTTGCCATCAGACACGTAGAACTGGAACAGGCAATGGCATGGCGGCAGCGCCATCTCATCAACAAGCGCCGGATTCCATGCAGATACGATCAGACGTCGTGAATTAGGATTTTCACGCAACATCTTGAGAAGATTCGCAATCTGATCAATGTGGCGGCCATCCGGGGCTGGCCATGAGCGCCACTGATAGCCATAGACAGGGCCGAGATCGCCATTCTCATCGGCCCATTCATCCCAGATCGAAACGCCGTTTTCCTTAAGATAGGCGATATTTGTATCGCCTTTGAGAAACCACAGCAGCTCATGAATGATTGAGCGCAGATGCAGCTTTTTGGTGGTTAGAACCGGAAACCCTTCGGCCAGATTGAACCGCATCTGATAACCGAAAACCGAACGCGTACCCGTTCCTGTACGGTCGCCACGGTCAACGCCATTGTCGAGCACATGCTGGAGAAGGTCGAGATAGGTACGCATAGGGAAACTTTCCGAGTCCGATTCGCTTTAGGACCACTATAAAGAAAAACCTCGGCGCGACGAGGCACCGAGGTTTCAAACTCCACAAGGGAGTGAATGGATCAGAGGTCGCCGAGCTTACCAAGCTGCTTTGCGACGAGATAATAGAAGGTGACGCGGTGCTTGTTGCGATCGCCCTTCATCACTTCAGCTACATGGTTGACCACTTCTTCAGCCTTGGCAGCGTCGGCAACACCGAGCTTCTTCGCTACCCAGCTATCGCGCACGCGCTTGAGTTCTTCCGGATCGGTTGCTGAAACTAGAGAGGAATCGCGATTGCGCAGCGCAATGCCGAGATGCTTTACGATCTTCTCGACAGCGGCTTCATCAGCGCCAGCATCATAACGACGGACATCCGCGAGATAGTCACTCATATATCCACTCTCCTTAGATTGGGTATCTGCCCCGATTAAACCTCCGACACAGCTGGATATTTCTGTTTCTATCCAGCATGCACCGGTAGTGGAGTGAGGATTGACCAGCCTGCGCTGACTGTCAATAAAAATGAACGCTAAAAGCGAAGAGCAAGATCGGCGAACAACCTGTTAAATCATAACTACCCCCTTCCAATCGAAGGGAAGGACGCCTATATACGGCGTGTCAGCGCAAGCTGACTATGGTGATAAATGGACGATGTAATAAACCTATTGGACCCGGGGGCGGTACCCGGCGCCTCCACCACAACGCAAGAAGCATTAAAAGCGAGTTGCGCTGCGGCGGGGGCGAAATAGGATCGACAAGGGTGTAAAGATCGCTCTTTTGCTCGGCATGATACCACCGTTATCGGGTCAATTGAGTAGTTGCAAATGACAACAAAGCTCAGGGTTACGCTCTCGCTGCCTAATGGCGGTGCGGGAAACCCACTCTAAAGCCCTTAGGGTTAGCACCTTAAGGCGGGGTTCGGAGGCACCTGGCAACAGAAGCCTCCACTTCTCTACAAAATTACAGCGGCTTAAATGAAAACGGCTCCAGAAAATCTGAAGCCGTTCTGTTTTAGACTATTGCTGCTTCTGTATCCGGCTCTGTCTTGCGCGAGAAAACAATCAGCGCAAGCAGGAAAGCCGTCACGGCACAGGCGGCGATTCCGCCTATCATTGGCAGTGCAGAACCATCGAAGAAAGCACCTGTGATACCAATTGCGATACCGCCAATCACAAAGTGCAGTGTTCCCAAAAGTGCTGAGGCAGTTCCCGCAATTTCACCATGGTCTTCCAGTGCCAGCACGGCAGTTGTCGGGATAACCAGACCAAGGAAACCGTAACCGACAAACAGGAAGCTGGCGATTAGCCAAAGCGAATGATGACCCATTAGCACGGCAGCGAACATCGCAAGCATAACAGCTGCAAATCCCGATACCGCCACGCGCATCACGCGGCGCAACCCAAAACGGGCACCCAAAACACCATTGAGCTGCGACACACTAAAGAACGAGACCGCGTTCACCGAGAATGCCACAGCATATTGGCTTCTGGTCAGGCCATAATGGTCGATCAAAATGAACGACGAGTTAGCCAGATAGACAAAGAAAGAAGCGATACCGAACCCACCAATGGCAGCCAGCCCCATGAAGTAACGATCTTTGAGCAGGCGTCCATAGCCGCGCAATGCGCTGCTGAGATTACTTTCAAGACGCGCTTCGGCCCCTCTCGTTTCTTTCAGAGCTGTTGCAACTAGCACGATGCCGACAAGAGCTGCGACAAGCACCGCCCAGAACACGCCGCGCCAACCAAAGAAATCAATAAGCACCGAGCCACTCAAAGGCGCGAGGATCGGTGAAATCGAGAACACAAGCATGAGCAGCGACATTAATCGTGCAGCATCCACGCCTGTATGGAGATCACGCACCACAGCACGCGGGATCACCGTACCGGCAGCAGCTCCAAGGCCCTGAAGGAAGCGGAACATCACAAGGACATCAATATTGGTCGCTAAAGCCGACCCGACGCTGCCGATCGCAAACAAAATAAGTCCGCCATAAAGAGGCACCTTGCGCCCCACCATGTCAGATAACGGGCCACAAAATAGCTGTGCAATCGCCAAAGCGATAAAAAACGCCAGAAGGCTCATCTGAACTGCACCGGTTTCAGCGCGCAGATCAGTCGCAATCGTCGGCAATGCTGGCAGATACATATCAATCGCAAAAGGGCCTATTGCTGACAAAAGACCCAGAATAATTGCGTTGCGCACGAGACCGGAAGTAGCAGAGCCAGATGAGGATCCTAAACGGGTGCCTGAACTCATGGGGGGAGCACTTTCATCAATGTTTCGTGAGTCGCCTGTTACGATTTCGGCCCCGGGTCATCGCTTGGGAGGATGGCAGGTCAGGGTCGAAATATCGCAACCGGATGTCTATCCACATGTTATCGCTGAATATTTTCAATTATATCTGTGACAAACCGGCCCCCAACCGGATATCGCAGCCTTTAAAAACAGTGTAGCAATCCGCATAATGGACGAGATGTCAAAACCGTTTTGACACAAGTGTAAAATTAGACACTATTGTCCAAACCGTCAAGTCGTCTTATGTTATGAATATGAAACCTACTGACATGCTCGATATAGCCGTTCTGCCGGACAGACGTGCCACCCTTTCGAAAGGGATGAATTCTGCGGCAGTGAAACCGGGGCAATGCATGAAGCGCGACTTCATTCTTTGCGCTGCAGCCCGCGTATTTTACCGCGATGGGTTTCAAGGTGCGAGCATAGATCTGATTGCCAGCGAAGCCGGAGTATCCCGTCAGACGATCTATAATCATTATCGCGACAAGGAAGCACTACTTGCAGCTGTCGTTGACGATGCCTTCGACCGGATGACTGCTAGCCTTTTCGCTGTTTTAGCCACTTTTCCGCAGTCGGGCGAAAACCTGGAAAAGGCTTTGATCTCATTTTCCATCAGGATGAGCCGTAGCTGCGTTTATGACTCTTCTACTGTTTTTCTTCGCAAACTTTTTCAATCCGACGAAGATGCTCTGCCGTTGAAAAGCGATATTTGCAGTAATCGCGGCCCCGCACAAGCCGTGCCAGCAATTGCCGCTCATCTGGCTCGTCTTGCGCTTGCCGGCGACTTGCAGATTGAGGATCCGGACCTCGCCGCTCGCCATTATCTGGCACTTATCAATGCTGACATTCACTACCACCTCCTGACAGGCCAAAGTGTGGATGATAGCATTATCGAGAAAAGCTCGATCAATGGTGTCCGGACGTTTCTGATGGCATTTGGAAAGCGCGCTTAGGTCTTCCTCCCCCCTCACATTCGCGGCCTGATTGCTTTTACAGTCCCACCGTCGTGGGAGTTGAGCTTTTTCACGATATAATTTTCAATTCAATTGAGAACAAACTTGACATCAACCCGCGAATCCGTGGGATAAGCAAATCATGGTACAGGATTTGATCCGTTACGATATTTTGGCTCAGGAAGCCCTCCGCGGCGTCATTCGCAAGGTTCTTGCGGAGGTCGCGTCAACTGGCTTGCCTGGAAACCACCACTTCTTCATCACGTTCCTGACGGGAGCGCCTGGTGTGCGCATTTCATCGCGCCTCAAGGAAAAATATCCTGAGCAGATGACGATCGTGTTACAGCACCAGTTCTGGGATATGGTAGTGACAGACCAGCTTTTTGAGATTGGTCTGTCCTTCGGTGATGTCCCTGAAAAGCTGACCGTTCCGTTCTCGGCTATCCGCGGCTTTTACGATCCTTCCGTGAACTTCGAGCTGGAATTCGACGTGTCCGTCGTTCAGCCGACCAGTGACAATGACGAAGGCAGTAATATTTCTTCAATTGAGCTGATTTCTTCTGAAGAGACCCCGGCCAAAAAGCCGAAGTCAAAACCGCGCAAAACTGCTGCGGAAAAGGAAGATGCAGCCGCCAAGGAAAACGAAGCGTCAGAAGGCGATGATGCAGAATCCAAGCCATCTGCGGATGTCGTTTCGCTTGATTCTTTCCGCAAGAAGTAAGCTTAAACCTTCCTTATGAGATCAGCGCCAGAGCAGGTTTTCCTCTCTGGCGTTTTCATTTGCGCGCTCAAAAGCGACCTTCCCATAAGCCAGATTTTTTGCCCAATTGACTTTAATCAAGGCATACGGACAATTAGGCGATAATTATACAAATATTGGCAACGATTTGGATGGTGGTTTTATGCTGCGTTTAATTGCACAGGCAGTCTTGTGGCTCAGCGGGCTTATTGCTGCGGTATTCGTTGCAAAGGATGAGCCGAATTTTCCGCTCTGGCAAATGACGTTCGGCTTGCTTATGCTTGTTGTGCTGTCATTGGCCATCTGGTGGTTTACAAACCCCAGAACGCCAAGAAAATAACAGGGGCGGTTGCAAGCCTAACCCACTAATCGAATAACAGGCTTTCATGAGCGATATCGTCAATCTGCGCCAGTTCAAGAAACAGAAGGCTCGCCAGTCGAAAGAACAGCAGGCCGAGCAGAACCGTATTCTTCATGGACGCACGAAAGCCGAGAAAGAATTCGCGCGAGAAGAAACGCGAAAAGCTGAAAAATTCCTCACCCTCAATCGGCTGGAGCCGAGCAAGAAACCGGATGACGGAGCGTGAGTGTCTCTGCCCGGCTTCGCAAGCATTCCGTCAGCATTCGTGGACATGCCACCAGCTACACGCTGGAGGACCCCTTCTATGAAATCATAGAAGAGATAGCTCAAGAACGTGAGATGGCCGTTGCCGCTCTCATCGCGGAAATCGACAGTCAACGCGACCGAATGATAAATCTTTCATCAGCTTTGCGTCTTCATGCGCTTGAATGGCTTAAAGCCAAACTGCCAGTAACAAATTAACCTAATTTAAGGCTGAGTTTGTGGGCTGGGCTGCGTATCTGGCGAAGGCTCTAGACTCTTCAGGAAATCATTAAGCGACTGACCATTCTGGCCATTGAGAGGTGCTCCGCCGCCACTTGGCACAGGTATGGTAGCCCCATCATTTTGCATTTGCTCAGCCCTGCGTTGGGCCTCAGCCCGTGCATCGGCTTCAGCTTTTTTGCGCGCTTCCTCTTCCTGCTTCACACGCTCGCGCTCCTGTTCATCGGAAGTAAGCAAATCAAGTTGGCGACGCAGCTGCTGTTTTTCAACAATGCTTGCCTGCATCGCTTCAACGCGCTCCTGCTCACGCTCAAGCGCACGCTGTGTGAGGAATTGCACCAGCGGCTGACGGTCAAACTGAGCCGAAGGCGCGTCATAAGTGCCGCCGATTGAATAACGCAAATTGGCAGCGCCATCAGCTTCAGCATTATCTGCGTTTTTGAAAGACAAGCTGCCAGTACCACCCAAAGCAAGCGTGGAAAGATCAAACTGCAAGTCACCAGAAAGCACCGTATCGCCAGCGCTCAAACTAAATGGCGAAAGTCGCGCGATGCCACCGGCGATGGTGAAATCAAATCTGGTCATGCCTGCAATAAACTGCCCTTGGCCAACTGCTTTATCGGCAATTGCCACAAACTGCTTCGCATCAATCTGCGTGGCACCTGTAGGCTGATCTGCCAGTGTATCAGCTGCTGTCAACATCGCGGGGAAACTAGCAGCATCAAGCCCGTTGATGGCGAAGTTTTCAACATCTGCACTTCCCGTGCCCGCAAGTGATGACACGAGTTCCGCGACACTTGTGCCGCTGCCGTTCAGCGACAATGCGGCCTTCACTGTCCCGGCAAGCGGGATGCCACCATCTGGCAGATGGTAGAGGTCCTGAAGTGCTGCACCACTCCATTTTAGGTCAGAGGTCAACAGCGCAGTCTTGTCGTTATTGCGCAGCGAAACGTTACCAACCAGATAGCCACCAGCCCAATTTCCAGTCAGTTCACCAAGCGTGAGCCCATCAATGCTTTTTTGCAGCCGCGTGGAAAAATCACTGACTGTTCCAAATCCATCCATATGCGCCTGGGCTGCGGTCAGTTTCATGTCCATGAGCAACGGCAATGACGGTCGAACAGCAAAAGTGTTTTTCGGCCACACAGACCCTTTACCCGCTTTTGTCGGTTCTATCGCATCCTGCCCAAGCATGATCCCAGCAAGGCTCGCCAGCTCAATTGATGCAAGCTTTGCTTCACCCTTGATCTGCGGCAGACCACTGTCAGAAAAATTCGCCTCTATGCGTGCAGAGATGTCATCGCCGCCAAGTTTTCCTGCGAAATTTGGGAAGCGCAGCAAACCTTTTGCGAACTGAAAATCACTGGAGAGATCGGCAGAAAGCCCTTCCCCAAAACCAGGAAGCGTGTAACCGGCCGTCGCAATGAAGGGCTGCAAATCGGCCGATTTCAACTGAGCCTTGCCGCTCGCAGCAATATCGCCGCCAACCAATGAAAGAATACCATCGGCGACCGCGTTACCGTCAGGCGCGGTAAGCTTGAGTTGAGTACGCATACCAGCGCTTGGTGCACCCTGCATCGTCAGATCAGCGGTCAATTCACCAGCAAGGCCAAGTGGCAAAGATGGAACTCCCAGCAATGCAAGCACTGTCTCGCCATTCGGCGACGATGCTGTGCCATTAAGCTGCATTTGCATCGGATCACTGTCGGAGCTGCCACCACTCGTTGTTCCGGATAAATCAAGCTTCATCCCGCCCGCTTTGCCAGTCACACTGAACGAGGCTTCTCCACCTTTGGCTGGTGTCTTTGTGTTCGCTTCTTTGGTGCGCGCGCTTTTATCCTTGCCCGCATTTTTGCTCGCGGCGGTTGCCGATGCGGCAACGTTGCTGGGCGGTGCAACCGCATTTGCGATGATGTTGATTTCAGTGTCTTCGAACAGGCCGGGATAGTTATCCGCGCGCGCTGAAAGCGAGCGGAAGAACGGAACCTGCGGATGGCGATGCGCAGCCAAAGTCAGGAATTGCGAAAGATCGGAAGACAACAAGGTCGCATCCAGCGAGCCAGATGGCGCAGTCGCAAAAGGCTCATAAGTTCCGGTTGCAGTAAGGGTTGTGCCCGCGACGTCATTGATCATCAAGCGATCAAAATCAAAACGGCCACCATGCACGCGTACAGCGAGATCGACGCTGCCTGCTTCCATATCCTCATATTGGACTGGGCCTGCTTTAAAGCCGATATCAAGCGCCTGTCCATCAAGCGAGGCCATGCCGTGGCCGTCTGAGAAAAAACCAGTAAACGCCCGCAAAGCATTTCTATCAACAGAACCACCCTGTAGGCGCAAAGTGATAGCAGGTTCAGCTGAACCTGCTATCTGACGCAAGAAACTGCCCTTGAGTGTCGTTTTGCCAAGTCCGATTTCGAGATTATCGATGCTCTGCATTCCGTCGCGCAGATCAACTTTGCCTGAAAAACCGACGCCATCGAGTTTGCGGATCGATTCATCGACTGTTTCATTGAGCCACGAAGCAAGACCGGATGGTTGACGTGAGGCCACAAGCATATCACCCGCGAACCCGAAATCGCGTCCCACTGAAAGCCTGCCCTTGGCTTCAACCTTGGTGCGACCTGGAAGGTCGGCTGCGAACTGGCGAATATTCCAGCCATTGCCATCAGGCTCCGCACTGACGGTTACGGAACGAATTGTGGTACCACCTGCAATTACCGCAGGCAGACGCAAATCGACATTGCCAGGCATGCCAGGTATCGGAAATTGCTCCAGTATTCGCCGGGCAATCGCGACTCGATCGGCAATCGGAATGGTCTGCACTTCCGCTTGGCTCTCTTGCGTATCGACCGGACCCCAAAAAATCTGCTGGCCATCAGCGCTGATCTCAAAGCGCGGCGTATCACCGTAATCAATCAGCGCCTTGCCGTTCACAACATAAGGGTTGTCGGCAGGCCCCTGCTCCATGCGAAACTCGCTCGCATCGAAACGGCTCTTGTTTGCATCGAATTTTCCACTAACGCGAAGATCGCTGAAGAATGGCTTCTCGATTGGAGCCTTCTGGTTTTTGGCAGCAGGTGCCATCGCATCAGCAGAGCGCAGTGAGAAATTACCGGCATAATTCAACCGGCCATCATCAAGCGTGATGTCACCATCAGTTTCAAACGATGCAGGTACAGCTTCGGGCGAAATACGCGCGCGCAGACGCAATGAACCATTTGGTTTTGCTTCGCCGCTGTTAAGATCGAGCGCGAGCTTTTGCCCTTCGATGTTGAGTGTACCGTTGGCATTCCACGGACCTGCAAGACTATTGGCCGACATAACAGCATTAATCGCTGTCGCTTCATGCGAACGGCCACTGGCTCTGTCGACCAGTGTCGCCTTGCCATCTGTGATCGAAAGACGTTCAACCTTGATCTTCGCCGGATCGAGCGGCGTTGACGGGCGAATTGCCCAATCAACCTTGCCATCCTTATCAAGCGAAATTGTTGCCTGCGGACGCTCCACGCGCATATCGAAAATCAGCAACTGGCCGCGCAGAAACGGCATCAGTTCGGCATCCATCGAGAAAGTATCGACAGTCATTACCGGATGTTTGACATCTGCCCCCACCCGCACATCGGAGAAAGCCACCGAAGGAAACGGCAGCAATCGAGCACTGACATCGCCTGTCACATGAACCGGCCGGCCAAGGATCTGGCTTGCCTCACGTTCGAACTCAGCCCGATAGCCGCTCCAGTCGACAAATGGCGGCACGACAAGCGCTGCAGTCAAAAGCAGCACCAGCAATCCACCCACGATGACGAATATGCGACCCAAACGAAGCTCCGATAAAATGCTTAATGTTCGCCGCACGAAACAAAGGGTGAATCACGCGGTCTTTATCGGTGCAACATAACGGCATCGTTCCGGCGATAACAAGGCAAATTGCCTTCTCCGAAGCGATTCATGGCTGTTTCATGGGTGATATTGAATCGCCTTATCAAAAAGACGATTCAAAACGCTGATTTGAATCAGGAAATCAGGATTTTCCCGGGGTTCATAATGTTATACGGGTCGATCGCTTTCTTGATCATCCGCATATAATCAGTCGCCTCACCAAGCTCCATGGGAAGGTATTTCATCTTACCCTGCCCGATGCCGTGCTCGCCCGTGCAGGTGCCTTCCATAGCAATTGCACGCCGGACCAGACGATCCATGAAATCTTCGGCGCGCTCCATCTCCGATGCATCATCGGTATCGAGCAGAAGCAGAAGATGGAAATTGCCATCCCCAACATGGCCCACGATTGGCGCAATCAGAGCGCTTTCAGCCAAATCTTTTTCTGTCTCGGCAATACAGTCGGCAAGCCGCGAAATCGGCACGCAGACGTCAGTTGAGACTCCCTTTGCGCCTGTGCGCAGAAGGAAGGACGCAAGATAGGCATCATGCCGCGCACGCCAGAGCCGGTCGCGTTCTTCTGGATCATTGGTCCAGCGAAATTCTCCGCCACCATTTTCAGCGGCAATCTCGCCAAAGATTTCGGCCTGTTCGGCGACGCCGGTTTCCGTGCCGTGGAACTCGACAAACAGATATGGCTGGGCCTCATAAGGCAGTTTGGAATGCAGGATCAGCGCTTCCATCTGAAGCTTGTTGACAAGCTCAATGCGCGCAACCGGAATACCCATCTGGATGGTTTCAATCACCGCGCGGCAAGCCGATTCAACATCCGGGAATGGGCAAATCCCGCCTGAAACAGCCTGCGGAATACCTTGGAGCTTCAAGGTAAGTTCGGTGATGATACCGAGCGTCCCTTCTGAACCGATCAACAGGCGTGTCAGATCATAGCCAGCGGCTGTCTTTTTCACGCGCTTGGACGTTTCGATAAGACGGCCATCCGGCATAACGGCTTTGAGCGCCAGCACGTTTTCGCGCATGGTGCCATAGCGCACCGCATTGGTGCCGGAAGCACGCGTCGAAGCCATACCGCCGAGTGTTGCGTTCGCACCCGGATCAATCGGGAAGAAAAGCCCGGTATCGCGCAGATACTCGTTGAGTTCGCGACGTGTGATCCCCGGTTCAATAACGCAATCCAGGTCTTCCGCATGAACAGCCAGAACGCGGTTCATCTGTGTGAGATCAATCGAAACACCACCCGCAGGCGCATTCACCTGACCTTCAAGCGAGGAACCGGCACCAAAGGCAATCACCGGAACCTTATGCTCAGCACAGATGCGGACGACTTCCTGCACGTCCTGCGTATTATGCGCAAAAATGACAATGTCAGGTGCCTGTGTCGGCACATAAGTCGTCGTGTGGCCATGCTGCTCGCGGATTGCCTGCCCGGTCTGGGCGCGTTCGCCAAAACGCTGTTTCAGGATTTCAACTGCGGCAGCAATACCCTCCTCATTACGCTGAAGGGCAACCACATTCTGAAGCGACATTGTTCATTCTCCGTATTTCAAATTAGAGCGCCGGGCGCTCTAACACTTTAAAATCAGAGCATAATTTTACGCTAAACTGATTCAAGTTTAAGGATTTTTCTCTATGCTGCGGGCAAAGCCAGAGCGACGGGGTCTTGGCCGAGATGCTCCGCAATGGCTCGCACAACCAGGTTATGATCCTCTCGCTGCGGCAGACCTGAAACAATTGCTGTTCCAATCACCCCTGCACCCGCCACATTGATCGGGAAACCGCCACCCGCGAGAGCATAATCGGCAACATCAAGCGCCTTGTGGGCCGCAAACATCTTGTCGTCGCGGTTCTGTTCAAGAACAAGGCGATAGCTCGAAGCATGAAACCTTCGCACGACATTGAATTTGCGGCGCAGCCATTCGCTGTTGTCCACAGTCGTTCCGGCAGTAGATGCAAAGAACAGACGGCGATCCCAAAGCGAAATATCGATAGCAACTGAAAGCTTTTGCTTCACGGCCAGATCACGAATGCGATGACCAAGAGAAAACGCATCATTTTCGTTGAAAGACGTGAAAATCAACGCCTGTTCCTGTCGGATAATCTGCTTGATATCGTCGCTCTGAGCCATGTTGCATTATCTCCCCAAAATTCAGTGTGAGTTCTTTTGCGCCCTCAATCACATGAAGGCAACCGCTTACCCGCACCATCAAACTTGATTGATCGCGCGTGAACCGCTAGTGGAGCCTTATGGCTCAGAAACCGAATATTGATGTACCCGCAAAAGGCGACCGCATACCGGAGTTTGTGGAAACCGCCGTATTCAAGCGCGATGTTTTTTCCGAAACCCGCGCAGGCTATTTTGCGGGCGATCCGGAAACCCGCATCATTCGCCGCGTGGTCAGCGCCGCTCCATGGTGGTCGAAGCCGCTGGCATGGATTTTGGCGCGGCGTGAAATCCGTGGCCTGAAAACAGTCCGCGGCATCGAAGGTGTTCCACAGCTTCTTTTTACTGATCGTGACGGCCTTTATCGTTCATGGACGGATGGCACACCCCTGCATCTTGCGCGGCCTTCCGATCCCAAATGGTATCGCACAGCGCATCGCATTCTGCGCGACATGCGCCGTATGGGCGTTACGCATAACGATCTTGCCAAGCCACAAAACTGGTTGATGACGCCAGAAGGCGAAGCAGCTGTAATCGATTTCCAATTGGCAAGCGTACATCGTCGTCGCGGTGCATTCTATCGCCTGCTGGCCTATGAAGACTTCCGTCACCTTATAAAGCAGAAACGCGCCTTTGCTTCCGATCTGATGACACCGACCGAAAAGCGTATTCTCGCGCGGCGCTCGCTGCCATCACGTATCTGGCTCGCGACCGGCAAAAAAGTCTACAACTTTATCACCCGCGGCATTTTCAACTGGTCGGATGGTGAAGGCACGGGCGACCGTATCGACAATGAAGGCCCAGCCATCATGGCGGCCCTCAAGTCTGATCCGCGCGTGAAAGACGTGGCGCTTGCGCTCTATTCGCTGCCCGCCAAAGGCGTTGGCCTTTATGCGTTCGTTGAAACTCTGGATGCAGATGAAAAAAGTCTGCGTGCGCGGCTAAAGGGAACGAAGCTTGAACTCATCCAGCCGGTTGCACATCTGCCTCGACGTGATGACGGCACAATCCGTGACGACATCCTGCGCCTGATCGCCATGAACCAGATGACAGAGCTCGATGATTTGCTGAGCCGCGAGCCGGAAATGCGCGGATTGGTGGAAGCCCTTGCTTCGCACCGCCTCAATTTCACGGACCGGCGCGTCACTCAGCTTGAGTAATTTACTGGTCTTTCTTCCAAGAATCACTACATTCGGTGCAAATGTCCGATTTCCCCGACGATATGCCGTTTTTCGGCGATGACGTACCGGCTGACCGCGCGCCTGCGGCAGGCTCAATTGCCGCACGCGCCATGGCAGCGCGCAACCAACAACGTGGCGAACCCGATTATCTACAAGGGCTGAACCCAGAACAGCGCCAGGCCGTTCTGACCACAGAAGGTCCGGTTCTGGTTCTCGCGGGTGCAGGCACGGGTAAGACTCGCGTTCTCACCACACGTATTGCGCATATTCTAACAACCGGCCGCGCCTATCCAAGCCAGATTCTCGCCGTGACCTTTACCAACAAGGCCGCGCGCGAAATGAAGGAACGTATCGGCCATCTGGTTGGCGGTGCGGTTGAAGGTATGCCCTGGCTTGGCACGTTCCACTCCATCGGGGTGAAATTGCTGCGTAAACACGCTGAGCTGGTAAACCTCACTTCTGACTTCACCATTCTGGATACGGATGATGTGATCCGGCTGATCAAGCAGCTTATTCAGGCCGAAGGTCTGGATGACAAGCGCTGGCCTGCCCGTACTTTCGCCAACATGATTGATGGCTGGAAGAACAAAGCCTTTGGTCCTGCCGATATCCCCGAAGGAGATGCACGTTCGTTTGGCAACGGCAAAGGCCGTGAACTTTATCACGCCTATCAGGAACGCTTGCGCACGCTGAACGCCTGTGACTTTGGCGATCTGCTGCTGCATCCGATTCGCATTTTTCGCAATCATCCGGATATCCTGCGCGAGTATCACGCCAAGTTCCGATACATTCTGGTGGACGAGTATCAGGACACCAACACCGCGCAATATATGTGGCTACGTCTTCTGGCTCAGAGGCCTAAATCAAAATCAACAGCGCCCGTCGCCACAGAAAACACGCCGATACAGCCCGCTAGGGCGTCCGAGCCAATGCGAGGCCCCCGCGGAGCCGGTGAGCATAGCGAACTCGGCGTGAGCGAAAACAAAGTCAATCTCTGTTGCGTGGGCGACGACGATCAGTCGATTTATGGCTGGCGCGGCGCAGAAGTGGATAACATCCTCCGCTTTGAGAAGGATTTTCCGGGCGCAGTCGTCATCAAGCTTGAGCGCAACTATCGCTCGACGGCGCATATTCTCGGTACTGCAGCGCATCTGATTGCACATAATGAAGGTCGTCTCGGCAAAACGCTTTTCACTGAAGCGCCAAACCCTGATGATCCAAAAGTCAAAATCCACGCCGCATGGGATTCAGAAGAAGAAGCCCGTGCAGTTGGAGAAGCGATTGAACAGGCGCAGCGTCAGGGCCATCTGCTCAACAATATGGCGATCCTCGTGCGTGCATCCTTCCAGATGCGTGAGTTCGAAGATCGCTTCGTGACGCTCGGCCTCAATTACCGGGTCATCGGTGGTCCGCGCTTCTATGAACGCCTCGAAATTCGGGATGCCATGGCCTATATGCGCGTTGTTGCGCAACCGGCCGACGATCTGGCACTTGAGCGCATCATCAACACGCCGAAGCGTGGGCTTGGTGAAGCGGCCATTCGTCAGGTTCATGATTATGCCCGCGCACGCGATATTTCGATGTTTGCTGCGGCCTGCGATCTGGTTGAAACCGAAGAGCTGAAGCCAAAGCCGCGTTCGGCACTGCGTGAAGTGGTCGATAATTTCCGTCGCTGGCAGTCACTTCTCGACAATACCCCACACACAGAACTCGCCGAAACCATTCTCGACGAGTCTGGCTACACAGCCATGTGGCAGAATGACAAATCGGCAGAGGCGCCAGGCCGTCTAGAAAACCTCAAGGAACTTATCCGTTCCATGGAGGAATATGAGAGCCTGCGCGGCTTCCTTGAGCATGTTGCGCTCGTCATGGATGCCGAGAAGAACGAGGATATGGATGCCGTCAACATCATGACGCTCCATTCCGCAAAGGGTCTCGAATTTGAAACCGTCTTCCTGCCCGGCTGGGAAGAAGGCCTGTTTCCACATCAGCGTGCGCTCGATGAAGGCGGACGCTCTGGTCTGGAAGAAGAACGTCGCCTCGCCTATGTCGGCGTGACGCGCGCCAAAAAGAACCTGCATATCTGGTTCGTTTCCAATCGCCGCATTCATGGCATGTGGCAATCGACCATTCCGTCTCGCTTTCTGGAAGAACTTCCTGAAACGCATGTCGAAGTAGCGGAAATGGAAGGCAATTACGGCGGTTACGGCAATAGCGGCTATGGACAATCGCGCTTCGACAAGGCTGATCCTTTCCAGAACTCCTATTCGACGCCCGGCTGGCAGCGCGCGCAGCAGAACCGCTCGGATGCTACTCGCAACAATTGGGGTTCACGCTCCGGTGCCAATGTCGAACGCATTGGCTATGGCGAAACGGATTCAGGCTTTGGTGCTGGTCGTGGTTCCATTAAGGGGCGCACGATTGACGGTGAACTGGTTGCAAAATCGGTTGCTGACAAACCATCAGACTTCTTCGTCGGCGACCGCGTGTTCCATATCAAGTTTGGCAATGGAACAATCGCGACGATTGATGGAAACAAGCTGACCATCGACTTCGATAAAGCCGGACAAAAACGCGTTCTCGACAGCTTCGTCCAGCGTGCATAGATCATGAAAACTAAATAAGCCGGAAATTATTCCGGCTTTCCTTTCTCCCACGTCACATCGCCTTTAAAGAGTGGAACGGTCGACAGCGATGTCTTGGCTGAACCATCCTGAACCTGTGTCACATGAGCGAGATAGAGCAGCGTATTGTTCTTCTGGTCATAGATGCGCGTGATGACCAACTTCTTCCAGATCAGGCTTGTGCGTTCTGAGAAGACCCGCTCTCCGCCTTTGCCAAGCTTGATGTCTCCAATGGTAATCGGACCAGACTGCTCACAGGAAATCGAAGCGTTGGACGGGTTTTCGAACCAGTTGCCTTTTTGCAACCGGTCAATCATGCCACGAGAAAACGACGCCAGATAACAGGTAACGCCCTGCACCTTCGGGTCCTGCACAGCATCAACCACAATATCATTGCCCAGCCAGTCCACACCGACCTGACCGACTTCCTCAGCCGATACGGCAGCCGATGCGCCGATCAGCAACATTGGGGCAACAAGCAATCCAGCGAGCTTATTCAATTTGGACATTGGAAATCTCCAGTAACTGTGATGGAAAAATGGAGAAGCAAATCGGGCTTTGCAAGATTGGGATGCTTAAACACCCCATTTTTCCAGAAAGGCTTCGATTTCAAGCACCTGAATGTCGGGAACAGCTTCATAAAGCTTTTCCACTGGCCAGTCCCACCAGTTGAGTGCGAGCAGTCTTTCAATGATTTTGTCGTCAAAGCGCTTGCGAATGATCCGTGCCGGAACGCCGCCCACGACATGATAAGGCGCTACGTCTTTCGTCACCACCGCATTGGCACCGATCACCGCGCCATGGCCGATGGTCACGCCGGGTGTAATCACCGCACCATGGCCGATCCACACATCATTGCCAATGGTGACACGCTTTGCCTGACGTCGCGCGCGGAACTCGCCGTCCACACCTAAATAACGGAAATATTCATTGGGCCGGTAGCTCACCTTATGGGTCGTCAACCGTTCCATCGGATGCTCAAGCGCGTTTATGCGCACATTAGCAGCAATAGAGCAGAATTTTCCGATCTCAGCATAAATGCCTTCGCCATTACGCTCAAAATAGGTGAAGTCGCCCACCGTGACTTCACGCAGGATTACGCGCTCACCAATGTCGACATACCGGCCCAGCTTGCTGGATTTGAGCTGCGCGGTCGAATGGATCCGCGGTTCGCTATTCTGGAAACGAAGGTCTTCACCCTGCGTCATTTCAAAACTTTCTGAAATCTTTGCACTCTGCTAGACTGACATTGCAGTTCCAACATCGCCTGCGGCAGTTAGTCAGCGCTTGCATATAAGCGCTTTCCTGTCGCAGATCGATGTAAATTCAGAATAGCGTGCTTATGTGCGATAAATACAAAACAAAATTCAAGGCTGACTGGACATGAAAAAATTCCTGCCCATCTTCATCTTCGCTTTCATCATCGTGATTGTCGGTGCTGCTGGCTTTAATCTGATCCGTGACCGCAATTCAGCTGACCAGCCATTCGGCGGTTCGTTCAATCTGGTGTCGATGGATGGGAAACCATTTACCGAGAAAGACCTGCGCGAAACACCTTCCCTTGTCTTCTTCGGCTTCACCCATTGTCCTGATGTTTGCCCGACCACGCTTTATGAACTGGACGGTTATCTGAAACAGCTCGGCCCTGAAGCTGCTGATATTAAAGCTTATTTCATTTCTGTTGATCCTGAGCGCGATACGCAGGACATCATGAAAACCTATGTCAGCAACGTATCCGACCGCATTATTGGTGTCACCGGCACACCTGAAAGTGTAGCTGACGTGGTAAAGTCCTATCACATTTATGCCAAGAAAGTTCCAACTGAAGACGGCGAGTACACAGTCGACCACACGGCTTCTGTTTTCCTTCTCGATAAGGGCGGTCGCTTCCGCGGAACAATCGCCTACCAGGAGAACCCAGATACTGCTCTGGAAAAGTTGAAGAATCTGGCCAAAGGTCGCGCAAACGGGTAAACAAAGCTTCCAATTCGATTTGAGAGCTTTTTATCCATGCCCCAATCACGACTCTTCTTTTCGGCTGACAAGACGGAAGCCGAACGAATCTATGACATCATCGAACAAGCATTCGAGGATGAAGCCTTCCCGATTGCGATTACCGAAATCGATGAAGACCGTCAGATTTTCGAAGTTTCCGTCTATACCGAAGATGGAGCCGAGGAACTTGCAGCGCGCATAGACGCGCTGGTGGGTGCAGGCAAGTTTGAAACAGAGGAACTGCCAGATATTGACTGGGTCACGCACTCGCTTTCAGTCCTGAAGCCAGTTCGAGCCGGACGTTTCTTCGTGCATGGCTCGCATGATAGCGACAAGCTTCAAGCTGACGACATTCCGATTTTGATCGATGCGGGCCTTGCTTTCGGCACCGGTCATCATGGCACCACATCAGGTTGCCTTGAAATGATCGAAGAAGTGGTTGAGCGCGAACATCCAACCAACGCGCTCGATCTCGGCACCGGCTCCGCAGTTCTGGCAATCGCCATTGCCAAGCTTGCACCGATTCCAGTCCTAGCCACCGATATCGACCCGATTGCTGTCACTGTTGCCGCTGAAAATACCGTTCTCAACGGCGTGAGTGAGCATGTCATCACAGCGACTGCCGAAGGCTTTGACCATCCTATCTTCCGTTCCTATACGCCGTTTGATCTGATCGTCGCCAATATTCTCGCCAATCCGCTGATGGAGCTCGCACCTGCGCTCAAATCGCATCTGGCTCCAAGCGGCTCAATCATCCTGTCCGGTATTCTCGACAGCCAGCATGATATGGTACTTGCTGCCTATCAGGCGCAGGGTTTGACGCATATCAAAACGCTGCACCGCGAAGGCTGGGTCACGATTCATCTGAAATAACGCGGTTTTCCTTATTTATTGCGAGTTACGCTCATGGCTTTTCAGACTTTTGATGTAACCACCGATCCGGCCAATGGCGCGCCTCGTGTAGCTTTGCTGCGAGAGAAGCTTGCCGAACAGGGGCTGGACGGCTTTCTCGTTCCGCGTGCCGATGAGCATCAGGGTGAATATGTGCCGCCCCGTGCCCAGCGCCTCGGCTGGCTCACAGGCTTTACGGGATCGGCTGGCGCAGCCCTTATCCTAAAGAAGCAGGCCTATATTTTCATCGATGGCCGTTATGAATTGCAGGTCCGCAATCAAACCGATGGCAACGTGTTTTCTTATGAAAGCCTTGTTACCAATCCGCCTGCGAGCTGGCTTGCAGAAAACGGCAAGGGCCTGACGATTGGCTTCGATCCATGGCTGCACACGATTTCAGAAGCCAACGCATTGCGAGAAGCTCTGGAAAATCAGGGCGGCAAGCTGGTGCCGGTTGCACATAATCTTGTTGATCTCGTATGGGACGATCAGCCAGAAGCACCTCTTGCGCCGGTCACTATTCAGCCTGCCCGTTTCTCGGGCCACGAGGCTGAAGACAAGATCAAGGAAATGCAAAAGGCAGTGGCAGTAGCGGGCGCAAGCGCAACCGTTCTGACCGACCCTTCATCGGTTGCCTGGGTGTTTAACATTCGCGGCAAAGACGTCTCAAATACGCCGCTGCCATTGAGCTTTGCAATCATTCCCGCTGAAGGTGAACCGGAACTCTTCATTGACGAGCGTAAGCTTGCCATTGAACCACGCGCCTATCTCACACAGCTTTCCAAACTGTGTGAACCAACCAAACTTGAAGGCCATTTGAGCGCTCGCGCAGCAAAAGGTGAAGCCATTCTGCTCGATCCGGCACTCGCTGCCGAAAAGCTTCGTCTTGCGGTGGAAGCTGCTGGTGGTCACGTCATTCATGGCAAAGACCCCGCCCGCCTGCCCCGCGCCATCAAAAACAAGGCAGAGCTTGACGGCTCACGCGCAGCACATGAACGTGACGGCGTGGCTATGGTCAATTTCCTGTCCTGGCTCGACGTTCAAAAGCCCGGAACGGTAGATGAAATCTCAGCTGCGCAAAAATTGGAAGAGAGCCGTGACAAGGCTGGTCGCGATTTCCAGATGCCGCTCGAAGACATCTCGTTTGATTCAATTTCCGGCGCAGGTCCGGATGGTGCGATCATCCACTACCGCGTGAACACCGATACAAACCGCAAACTCAACGACGGCGAGCTTTACCTGATTGATTCCGGCGCTCAATATCGCGATGGCACGACGGATATCACGCGTACGGTTGCTGTCGGTACAATTACGCCAGAAACAATCCGCTCTTTCACGCTCGTTCTGAAAGGCATGATTGCCATCACCACCGCACGCTTCCCAAAAGGCACACGCGGACAGGACATCGATGTGCTGGCACGCATCGCGTTGTGGAAACAAGGTTTCGACTATGCGCATGGCACCGGCCATGGCGTCGGCAGCTATCTTTCGGTCCATGAAGGCCCGCAGAGCATTTCCAAGAAAGGCGTGCAGGAGCTTTTGCCCGGCATGATTCTTTCCAACGAACCGGGCTATTACAAGCCAGGCGCTTACGGCATCCGCATTGAAAACCTGATCATCGTCAGGGAAGCGGAAGTGCCAGCAGGCGGCGAGTTGCCGATGATGAGCTTTGAAACGCTTACCTTCTGCCCGATCGACCGGCGCCTGATCGATAAATCACTTCTCACGCAGGAAGAGCTTGATTGGCTCAATGCCTATCATGACCGAGTGCGTGATAAGCTTATCGGCCATCTTGATGGCACACAGGCTGAATGGCTCACAACAGCCACCACGCCACTCTGAAATCAGGCCGGAAAGAAATGGCGCAGCGCGATTAACAGTGCTGCGCCCGCAAAAAACATCGTCATCATGCCCACGCGCAGCGAGAGCAGCACGCAGAAGACGAGCACAAGCAGTTCGCGCCAGCCGTGATCCGAAGCAGGTGCAGCAACAATTGCGGTAAGAACAGCCGCAGGCACAGCGTTTAGCGCTGCTTCAACACGATAATGCACGCGCTCAAATCGCGACAAAATAAGATGTCCGCCGACACGGGTGAGATAAGTGCAAACAGCGCCCGCTATGATGATCCAGATCGTTGTGGTCATGTGCTTATGCCTCTCCTGTTTGCGGCTTGGCTAGGATGGCTGCAAGCACAACGCCACCTATGGCACCCAGCGTCACATGCCACGGCGAGCCGACCAGCTTATAGGCAACGACTGCGCAGATCGCGCTTACGATCACCACCGGCCACCAATGCTCGCGATGGCGAAAGCTCATCACCATGCCAAGAAAATAGATCGGCAGCAGGAAGTCGATACCAAGCGCATAGGGATCGGAAATCAGGTTGCCGAACAGCGCTCCGATAAGCGTCTCGAGGAGCCAGCAGATATAGATTGTGAGACCCACACCCATATACCAGGCAAAGCTGATTTTCCGGCCGGCCTCAGCACGAATTTCAACTTCCGCATATTGTGGATCAACGAGCAGAAAAAAGGAGGCAGCCTTCTGCATGAAGGTGAAATGGCGGATGCGTCGGCCAACGGTCGCCGAATAAAGCACATGGCGGAAATTGACTGCGAAAATCGACAGAACAATCATCCATGGCGCGATGTTCTGGCCGAAAAGATCAAGCCCGACCATCTGGCTCGCTCCTGCATAGAGCATTGCACTCATAAAGACGGCTTCACTGATCGACAGGCCGTTATCGAGTGCCACAGCACCAAATAGCAGCCCGAACGGCGCGCCAGCCGCAACAATGGGAACGCCGCGTTTGACGCCCGCCCAGAAATCGTTCCGCGCTGAAACCGGTGCTGGTCGAAAACCCTGATCCACGAAAATCACTCCTCAGTCAGGGAGTGCTTAAGAAATTTTGGGCCAAGTTGAAATCAGTTTTCGATAAAAATCATACTATTAGAAAGCACGCGCAGCATTTCAGCATCACCTATCATAATGTGTGATGCATCAATGCATTATTCTGATGTTTGAGGAACAGTGCCTTCGATCTTCTTGATCCAATCGATCAACGGGCGCGCCTGTTCAGTAAACTTCACCAGCCGATCTGCGAGGTCGGCGCGGGTTATGGTCTCTGGATCAATTTCCAGACGAACAGCAAAATGGCGATTGCGAATGGCTTCCAGAAGGTCGGCATCGGTTACGGTTTCAAAACCACGCGGCGTGCGCTTCAAACGATCATTATCGCTGATCTTCAAACCACTTTTCTTGAGCTTTGCCACAACGGCACGATACTCATCCGGCTTTTCAACAATCGATTCGCGTATGGCCTGCAGAAGCTCTTTCCTTGGTCCCCACCAAGCCACACCTGCATAGCAATCACGCACACCCGGCAAACCAATACAGACATAAAAGCAACCACTTTCGTCCCATTTGGTGCCGGAGTTGGACAAAAGCGCGGACAGATGCCGGTTATAAGGCGCTTTGTCGTGCGAAAACCGCGTGTCGCGCTTGATGCGGAACTGCGACTTCACTCGATCACCCTTGAAAGGCAATCCGGCTTTCTCAAAGCGCGCAGTCAGCTCTTCAACCAGATCACCAAGCGGTTCTTTCAAGTGCTCTTCAAACAAGTCCTTGTTTTCAACAAACCACTCGCGGTTCTGATGAAAATCAAGTGCCTTCAGGAACGGAATAGCCTTGTCGCCAAAACCTTTGAACGAAGCCATCAGCCTTCCCCAACAAGTGCAAGCCACGCATCTTCGTCGATCACTTCGATGCCGAGTTCCGATGCTTTCGCAAGCTTTGACCCTGCCCCCGGACCAGCCACCACAAGGTCAGTTTTCTTGGAAACAGAACCCGCAGTCTTGGCACCATGACGCTCGGCCATAGCCTTGGCTTCATCGCGCGACATGCGTTCGAGACTTCCCGTGAACACCACCGTCTTGCCTTCAACTGGCGACCCAGTTGCCACGCGTGCAACTTCATCGAGCGGTGTCACCTCATCAAGCAGTTCTTTCAGAACTTCCTGATTATGCGGTTCGGCATAAAAATCGACCACAGCTTCGGCAACAATCCCGCCAATGCCTTCAACCGCAATCAGATCCTGCCAGGCTTCGTTGCCCTTGTCGCTACGGTCGCCCTCTTTTGGTGGGATAGCCGTTGTTGCTGCTTCGGCAAACTTGTCGTAGGTGAGATAAGCCTTGGCAAATCGCTTGGCGTTCACTTCACCAACATGGCGGATACCAAGACCGAACAGGAAGCGATGCAAAGCAATCTCGCGCCGGTCATTGATTGCGTCATAGAGCTTCTTCACGGAAGTCGCACCAAAGCCCTCGATATTCTCGAGCTTCTTGAGCGGCGAATTCGCCTGTCTCTTCTGCAACGTGAAAATATCCGCAGGTGATTTGATTTTCAGGTTTTCATCTTCCGCATGGAAGAAAAACTCGACCTGCTTTTCGCCGAGACCTTCAATGTCGAACGCGTTGCGCGATACGAAATGACGGATGCGCTCGACCGCCTGTGCGGCACAGGTCAAACCACCTGTGCAACGATAGACCGCCTCGCCTTCTTCGCGCACGGCATGACTGCCACAAACCGGGCATTCATGCGGGAAATGGAACGGCGCAGCATCAGCAGGGCGCTTTTCCAACACCACATCTACAATCTGCGGAATGACATCGCCTGCACGCTGCACGATCACTGTATCGCCAATACGAATGTCGTGATCGTCCTCACGGATACGTTCGCCCTTGAGGCCGATGCCCTTGATGTAATCTTCATTGTGCAGCGTGGCATTGGTGACAACCACGCCGCCAACAGTAATCGGCTCAAGGCGTGCAACCGGTGTTAGCGCGCCCGTACGCCCAACCTGAATGTCTATGCCGCGCAGGATAGTCGTTGCCTGCTCTGCCGGGAACTTGTGTGCGATAGCCCAGCGCGGGCTACGCGAGCGGAATCCAAGCCGTGTTTGCAGATCCAGCCGATCCACTTTGTAGACAACGCCGTCAATATCGTAATCGAGCTTGGCGCGCTCAAGCCCAATCGCCCGATAATGCGCAATAAGCTCATCTGCGCTCTTCAATCGTTTCGTCAGCGGGTTGACCGGGAAGCCCCATTCGCGGAACACCTCGACCATGCCATGCTGTGTATCAGACGGCATTTCAGACATCTCACCCCAGGCATAGGCAAAGAACCTGAGCTTGCGGCTGGCCGTCACTTTCGCATCAAGCTGTCTCAGCGAGCCTGCTGCGGTGTTGCGCGGGTTGACATATGTTTGCTTGCCTTCTGCCGCCATCTGCTCGTTGAGCGCGAGGAAGTCGCTCTTGGCCATATAGACCTCGCCACGCACTTCGACGACCGCTGGAACACCTGCTGGAAGCGTATTTGGAATCTCACTGATGGTTCGGATATTGGCGGTTACATTTTCGCCGGTCGTGCCATCACCACGCGTAGCGGCACTAACGAGAACGCCGTTTTCATAACGGATCGACATCGATAGCCCGTCGATCTTCGGTTCAGCTGTGAAAGCAATGGAATTATCCGGCAATTGCCCGAGAAAGCGATATACGCCGCCGACGAAATCCTGCACGTCTTCATCCGAAAATGCGTTGTCGAGCGAAAGCATCGGGCGGGCATGAACAATTTGAGTGAATGCAGGTAAAGGTGCGCCACCGACACTCTTCTCAAGATCACTAATAAAATTCTTATAAGCCTTATTTTTTTTAAGTATCTCTACATAAAGACGCTTAATATCATCAAATGCGGAATCCGAAATAATGGGTTTATCATAGACATGATACATGTCGTCCGCATGTTTTACGAAATCTCTAAAAGCATTTAAATTCTTATTATTAAAATCATTCTTAGTGGAAAGAAATTTATTAAGTTCATCCACTTTCTTCCGAGGAGGAAGGTTGCTTATCCTATGATGGAACCCATACAATTCTTCAATTTCAGCTTTCCCGCCTTCTTTATAAAACGTATACAAAGCTTCCGAGAGTGAGCTTTTATGAAGGGTAGGGACTAGCAGAAGATAATCATCTGCAATATCATTAATTTTCTTATTTATATCAGACATCTTTATCTTTCCCCAGCGAGCTGGCGGGAACTCGCATTGAAGATTATCGCTCACTGAACGACATAAGGCATTAACGATTAAAATTTCGCTTTTTTAATGAATAATCCTGACGGAACGTGTCAGGAGACAAACGCACTGTTCTCAGCCAGCAAACGCTCAGCTGCTGCACGCGCTTCATCGGTGATGCTGGCACCGGCCAACATACGCGCAATTTCTTCCTGCCGCTCATCGACACCAATCGAACGGATCGACGTAGACATGCGGTCTTCATTGGTTGCAGACTTCGCAATAAGAAAATGAGTGGATGCGCGTGCTGCAACCTGCGGCGCATGGGTCACAGAAAGTACCTGTACGCGAGATGAGAGACGCGCCAGACGCTGACCAATGGCATCAGCAACCGCACCGCCAACACCTGTATCAATCTCGTCGAAAACAAGCGTCGGCGCCGAACCGCGGTCGGCAAGCGCCACTTTGAGTGCCAGCAGGAAACGCGAAAGCTCGCCACCAGAAGCAACCTTCATCATTGGGCCAGCACGCGTGCCCGGATTGGTGCGAACCCAATATTCGACCGTATCAATACCTTCAGCAGCGCGCGCGTTGGTATCCGTCGTCATTTCAACGATAAACTCGGCGCGCTCCAGCTTCAGTGCTGGCAGCTCCGCCATAACCGCAGCCTTCAGATGCTCGGCAGTGTCCCTACGGCGCTCTGACAAGGCCTTTGCAGCAGCATCGTAAGCTGTACGCGTTTCGGTTGCCTGCGCTTCCAGCCGGATAAGCTTTTCTGCACCGGCATCCAGATCGGCAAGATCGGCGTCCATTTTGTCACGCAGTGCAGGCAAGCCTTCAACTGCAACAGAATATTTGCGGGCAGCAGCTCTAAGCGCGAACAGCCGCTCTTCAACCTGTTCCAGCACACGCGGATCAAAATCGATCTCTCGCATGGCGTGGTCGATGCCATCCTGCGCCAGTGCCAAACTATTGAGTGCTTCGTCAATCGCCTTGCAGACAGGCTCGAGCAGATGCGGCGCTTCCGGAATTTTACGCTCCAGACGACGCACGAGGCTTGCAAGTGTCGGCACTGGTGAACCATTGCCCGACAGAAGCTCACCTGCTTCGTTCACGTCACCCGCAATCTTCTCCGACTTCATCATGACAGCGCGGCGTTCAGCGAGCTCGTCTTCCTCGCCCGACTGCGGATCAAGCTTGGTTAGTTCTTCCACCGAAGAGCGCAGATAATCGCCTTCACGCTCAGCCTGTTCAACCCGTGCCCGATGCTTCGACAATGCACTTTCAGCATCACGCCACGCTTTATAGCGCTCGCGAACAGTCGTGGCCTCAGCATCGAGACCGCCAAATGCATCCAGCAATGTACGATGAAGGTCTGTATCGATCAGCGCGCGGTCGTCATGCTGACCATGGATTTCGACCAGCCGTTTCCCCAGTTCGCGCAGCAGCGCAACGCTTGCCGCCTGATCATTGATGAACACGCGCGTGCGCCCGTCACCCATCTGGAGACGGCGCAGGATGACGTCACCGTCATCGTCAAAACCATTTTCGCTTAGGAATTTACGGGCAGGGTGTCCACCCGGCACATCAAAAACTGCAGTCACCTGCCCCTGATCCGCCCCATGGCGAACCAGTGAAGCGTCGCCGCGCGCACCAAGCGCCAGAGACAACGAATCAAGCAGGATGGATTTACCGGCACCGGTCTCGCCCGTAAGCACGGACAAGCCGGTCTTGAACTCGATGTCGAGCCGTTCAATCAGGACAATATCGCGGATCGACAGGTGCGACAGCATGCGGGTATCGGCTTAAGCGCCGCCACCCGTGATCATTGCCGAAGCCTTGGCCAGCCACGAACCGCCATTTTCACGCGGCTCAAGACCACCGCTCTGCAAGAGCTTGTAGCTATCCTTGTACCAGCGGCTGTCCGGGAAGTTCTTACCGAGCACCGAAGCTGCCATCTGAGCTTCGGAAGTCAGACCAAGCGCATAATAGGCTTCGACCAGACGGGCAAGTGCTTCTTCAACCTGGCGGGTGTTTGAATATTCTTCAACCACACCACGGAAGCGCTTGATCGCAGCCAGATATTCCTTGCGCTCAAGATAATAACGACCGACCTGCATTTCCTTGCCAGCGAGCTGATCGCGGGCGACGCGGATCTTGGTCTTGGCGTCGTCGGTATATTCTGAATCCGGGAAGCGATCGACCACTTCCTGCATCGCAGCGATTGCACGGCGGCTGGCCGCCTGATCGCGGGTCACGTCAGGAATCTGGCGGAAGTAGCTCAGACCGATGATGTAATAGGCATAAGCCGATTCAGGCGATGTCGGATAAAGCGTGTTATAACGCTTTGCCATGCTGACCGCTTCTTCGTAATTGCCTTGACGGTAATTCGTGAAAGCAGCCATGACGAGCGACTTGCGTGCCCATTCGGTGTAAGGGTGCTGACGGTCAACCGCTGCAAACTTCTTGGCAGCTTCACCGAGGCGGCCTGCATCAAGATTCGCGAGGCCTTCGTTGTAAAGCTTGTCCGCCGGATCGATCGTCTCAACATATTTGGTCAGATCGATATCGTCGTTTTTGCTGGCACATCCCGCAAGCGGAACAAAAACGGCAAGAGCGCTGGCAATCAACGCGGTTTTCGTCTTCACCGGGAATTTCGAACTCGTCATGCGGTCTCCGGCCATTTGGCAACGTCTTTTCTGTCTGGAGTAAAATGAACCCTGTAGTTCACTCTTTCCCCATTCTTCCCAATACATCAGCATCAGCACTTAGGTAAACATAGCCGAGGCTGTTTTGGCCGTCCATAAACCACATGCTGGCGAAATCGGCAATCGTCTAGCTGATCAATCGTCCGAATTTGGCACGCATAAGGCATCAATGGCTCGGCCTGAAGCTATATCTATGCAAACCAATGGCTTTTTCCTCACCAAATGCGGAGGCTTGGCTCTCAGTCCACAATGAATACGCCGACTCATGCGAAGAAGACCCGGCGATCACGGCCCAATTATGGCCATAAACACCGGACTTCCAATAGAAAGTTCAAAGCGCCCAGGGCGCCGAGATATTTGGACGGACTGTAACAAAGTCCAAATTGTCTGCATTCCGGCGCACGCCACTTGCTTCGACGATGTCGTAATTCGACTTATCAGCCAAAAGCGCCTTCACCGTTTCAGCATTCAGCCGGTGGCCACCGCGATAGGAACGGAAACAACCGATGAAAGGCAGCCCGGCCAGAGCTATATCGCCAACAGCGTCAAGCGTCTTGTGACGCACGAATTCATCCTTGAAGCGCAGACCGCCGGGATTGATCACCGAATTATCGTCACCGATGACAAGCGAATTGTCGAGTGATGAACCGAGCGCCAAACCCGCGGCCCACAGGCGTTCAACGTCTTTCATGAAGCCGAAAGTTCGCGCAGTTGATAGTTCTTTGCGGAAAGTATCCTCGGACATATCGGAGCCAAACTTCTGCCGACCGATGAGCGGGCACTCGAAGTCGATTTCCACTTCAAAGCGCGTACCCGAATAAGGCTGAAACTCGCCCCAGGAACCACCCGCTTCTACACGCACTGTCTTCAAAATACGGATGAAACGGCGCTTCGACTCCTGAACAACGATTCCAGCATCATCAAATACATCAATAAAGCGCGCAGATGTCCCGTCGAGAATAGGAACTTCCGGTCCTTCCACTTCGACAACCAAGTTGTCTATAGCCAATGCGGAAATCGCCGCCATCAAATGCTCGACCGTGTTGATACGCGAATCCTGCGGACCGAGCGCGGTACAAAGGTCTGTTGCACCAATCTGCGAAACATGGGCACGAATATCGGCGTTGGTACTGAGGTCTGAGCGCTTGAATACAATTCCCGTATCCGCATCGGCTGGCAGAAACGTCACCGAGGCTGCAGCGCCACCGTGGACGCCGACGCCGGAAAGAGTAACCGCACGCCCGATTGTTTTTTGGTAAGCGCTCAAAATCAGTCCAATCTATCGTATGGGGCAAGATGCAGCTGCATCCCGCAAGAGATTTGCCAAGCATATAATGCCCGCAACTGACAATCGCCAGTTTCCATCGTATTCTTCTATAATAAGACAGTTATGTCGAAAATAGTGATGAGCGGCAGCTGTTCAAAATCACGCTTTCTTACAAACCATAACGACAATTATCAAAGCAAAATGCCGTGGAGCGTAAACTCCACGGCATCTGTATTTTCAATGTCGTATCAGATGATTAGTTCGACTGACGGCGCAGGAATGCCGGAATTTCGAGCTGATCTTCTTCCGAAGCAGCGCGCGGCTGCGGACGGCCCTGATCATCAAGCTGGCCACGACGTGGAGCATAGATCGAGCTGTCCTGCTGCATTGGGCGACGCTGTTCTGGCTGACGCATGGCAGGTTCACGATGCGCTGGTTCCAGACGAGCAGCTGGCTGCTCTTCTTCACGGCGCGTCAGACCACGGGTCAGGCGAGAAAGCAGACCCATTGGACCACGTTCTTCCTGAGCAGGCTGCTGAGGCGCTGCACGACGTGCATTGATTTCAGCCTGTGCAACAGGTGGGAAATCCGAAACAGCTGGCATACGCGGAGCAGGACGTGGCTGAGGAGCTGGTTCTGCATGCATCTGCTGTGGCTGCTGGTAAGCCTGTGGCTGCATGGCCTGAGCGGTTGCCTGATTGTTGATCATCTGCGGCTGTGGAGCGGCTGGACGTGCAACTGGTGCGCGTTCAAAGCTATCAGCGGCAGGAGCCTGGAAAATGCGGCTCTGTGGACGAAATTCAGGAGCAGCCGAAGCTGCTGGAGCAGCGGTTGCTGCAGCGATTTCGTTTTCGATCGACTGGGCAACTGGAGCAGGCTGTTCGACCTGACGTGGCTGTTCAACAACCGGAGGACGCAGAGCGCCATGCGGAGCCATCGGCTTGGTCTGTGCAGCAGGCTTTACCGGCTGGCGAAATTCCAGCGGCGCAGGCGCCGCGTCTCCGATCTGCTTGTCGATGCCGGTCGCAACAACGGATACACGGATGACGCCTTCGAGGCCTTCGTCGAAGGTAGCACCGAGGATGATGTTGGCTTCCGGATCAACTTCTTCACGGATACGAGTTGCAGCTTCATCGACTTCGAACAGGGTCATATCGCGACCACCGGTGATCGAAATCAGGAGACCCTTGGCACCGCGCATCGAGGTTTCGTCGAGGAGCGGATTAGCAATCGCAGCTTCAGCAGCAGCCATTGCACGGCCTTCACCCGAAGCTTCGCCAGTGCCCATCATGGCCTTGCCCATTTCGCGCATAACCGAGCGAACGTCAGCAAAGTCGAGGTTGATGAGGCCTTCCTTGACCATCAGATCGGTGATGCAGGCAACACCCGAATAAAGCACCTGGTCAGCCATTGCGAATGCATCGGCGAAGGTGGTCTTGTCGTTGGCAATGCGGAAGAGGTTCTGGTTTGGAATGACGATAAGCGTATCGACGTTCTTCTGCAGTTCTTCTATGCCAAGCTCAGCCGTCTTCATGCGGCGAGCACCTTCGAAGTGGAAAGGCTTGGTTACGACGCCAACGGTGAGGATACCGCGTTCGCGTGCAGCGCGTGCCACAACAGGAGCAGCACCAGTACCGGTACCACCGCCCATGCCGGCAGTGACGAAGCACATATGCGTGCCATTGAGGTGATCGACGATTTCGTCGATGCATTCTTCAGCTGCTGCGCGGCCAACTTCTGGCTGCGAGCCAGCGCCGAGACCTTCGGTGACAGCAGCACCAAGCTGGATCATGCGTTCAGACTTCGACATGGTCAGAGCCTGAGCGTCAGTGTTTGCAACGACAAAATCCACGCCGCGCAGACCGGCATTGATCATATTGTTTACCGCATTGCCGCCGCCGCCGCCGACACCGAATACGGTGATGCGAGGCTTCAGCTCGGTGATGTCCGGCTTTTGCAGATTAATGGTCATGGTTCTCGTTCCTCTTAAGCCTCTCACCGCTTCGCCGCCGCGGTGCTAATTGGTTATTACGCTGATGGTTACGCCCACATCACGCAATCAAATCACTCAATGTGTACTCAAAAACTCTCTCTCAGCCACTGGCTGACACGTTGAATTCGCCCGCCCGTACCAGTCATAAGACCGGAGGAGGCTGCCTTCACGGACCGTTCTTCAATACCTGCCACCTGAGGGTAGATCAGAAGACCAACGGTCGCGGAGAAAGCCGCACCCTTAGCCGCCTCAGGCAGTCCTGCTATTCCTAGAGGACGCCCGATTCGCACATTTCTTGCAAGAATCCGTCTGGCAGCTTCTGGCATTCCCGGCAGCTGGCTTGCGCCACCCGTCAGAACAACGCGCTTGCCAACGATATGTCCGAGGCCCGACTGGTTCAGCCTGTCGCGAACCAGTTCCAATGTCTCTTCCACGCGTGCACGGATGATCCGCGTCAATACTGAGCGCGGATATTGATTGGGTACATCACGCTCGTCATCGCCAATTGGCGGAACCGAGATCAGATCACGATCGTCAGCTGCACTTGGCAGCGCCGAACCGTACATGACCTTCAGACGCTCAGCATCTTCCATACGGGTGGAGAAGCCGCGCGCCACATCCATCGTGACATGTGTTCCACCGATAGCAACAGCATCAGCGTGAATGAACTTGCCTTCGGAGAAGACAGAAATCGTTGTCGTGCCGCCGCCCATATCGATGCAGGCCGCACCCATTTCGGCTTCATCACCAACGAGAGCTGCGAGACCGCTCGCATAAGGGGTCGCGACGATTGCTTCGACCGACAGATGACAACGATTGATGCAAAGCTCGAGATTGCGCAGTGGAGCCGCATCAGCTGTCAGCACATGCATATCAACGCCGAGACTGTCGCCCAGCATACCAAGCGGATCGCGGATACCGCGCTCACCGTCAAGCGTGTAGCCAACCGGCAGCGAGTGAACGAGGTGACGTTCAGCAGCAAGCGCCTGCTTGGCGCCTGCAGCCAGTACGCGGCGAATATCTGTCTGCTCAACTTCATGACCGCCGAGGTTGACGCTCGCGGTAAAGGTTTCGCTCTTGAGGCGACCAGCAGAAATATTAACAATCAGGCTGTCGACAGTCAGGCCAGCCATGCGCTCTGCAGCATCAACCGCAAGACGGATGGACTGTTCAGCCGCATCGAGATCAATGATGACGCCAGACTTCACACCACGCGAACGCTGATGGCCAATGCCCAGCACTTCCATGCGGTGCGTGCGACCTGGCAGCAAGACGCCGCTTTCATGAGGACGCAGACGTGCGATCACGCAGGAGACCTTGCTTGAACCGACGTCCAGAACTGTGAGCAGGCGCACCTTGCGCCCTGCAGTTCCAACCTGTGATGAACCTTTTCCGCCCAGAATACTCATACGCGCTTCCCCGTGCGGGCTAATTCTTTTTTACGATCAGCCAAGAACTTCTGGCGCTGCTCCATGCCGCTTGCCGTCAGCTGGACCGTGACGCGATCATCAAGACGCATATCGACCGCAGCAATATCGCGGGACAGAAGATGCTTTTCGCTATCCAGACGCTCGACTTCGGCGAGAGCCTTCATAGGCTCATCTTCCGGCAGCATAATACGAACGCCATTCTCCAGCAGAATGTCCCAGCGGCGGTCAGCAACGCGGATATAGGCACGAACCTTGCCAGCAAGCGCCGGATAGGCCGCAACCTCGTCCACGAAGCCCTTAACGCGCTTTTCAGCACCCTCACCCACAACAAGCGGGAGAGCATTGTAACGGCCCGGACGGAATGGGACGATGGTGTCGCCTGCAGAATCAATCAAAGAGAGCTCCTGGCCATTCTGCCAGACGGCAAATGCCTTGCGCTCTTCCAGAGAAACCAGCAGCGTACCAGGATAAACCTTACGCACTTCAGCACTTTCAACCCAAGGCAGCTTGGCGATAGCCTGACGCGCACCTTCAGCACTCATGCCGACCAGTGACGTCTCGCCGTCCAGCTCAAGCTGACCGAGAATATCGATATCTGACGTTTCGTTGTTGCCAACGACCTTCACGTCTTCAATCGCAAAACCAAAAGTGGAAGCGGTTGCCTTGATCATATTTTCGGAATGACCACCGAGCACCATGCCGTAGATGCCGGTTGCACCGAGAAATCCGAGCATACCAATCGTGCCAGCATAGCGCGGAACATTGATATTGCCCTGAAACATACGGACAGCAAAGCGGAAAGGCTTCCGCAGAAGGCGCGGCAGAACAAAGGCTGCACCCGATGCATCCCGCATCGTGCCCGAACGCCTATATTCCTGAGATCTGCCGTTCAACGCAAACAAGACGCGTCCTCCACCATCCAACTCAACAATTCACCAAAAGAGATACCTGCCGCCTTCGCGATATCAGGTACGAGCGAGGTAGGAGTCATTCCCGGCTGGGTGTTAACTTCCAGCCAAATAACTTCGCCTTCTTCGGAAAAACGATCGTCGAAACGGAAGTCTGATCTGCTTACGCCCCGACACCCGATTGCCCGATGCGCCGTAAGGGCCATTGTTTGTATTTTTTGGTAAATATTTGGTAAAATTTTTGCCGGACACACGTGAGTTGATGCGCCTGCAACATATTTTGAATCATAATCGTAGAACTGATGCCCCACCGGAATGATCTCGCAGACGTCCATCGCGCGATCACCCATCACGGCGCAGGTCAATTCGCGGCCAGCGATGTATTTTTCGACCAGAACCTCGGCACCATAATTCCATTCAGCAGAGCTGATGATTTGCGGCGGGTGAGTCTGATCTTCTTTGACGATTACAACACCGAAGCTCGAACCTTCACGGACCGGCTTGACGACGTAAGGCGGCTTCATCGGATGCTCAGAGCCGATTTCGAAACGGTTGAGCAGAAGCGACGGCGCAACAGCTACACCAGCCGCAGCCGCGACCTTCTTGGCGCGATCCTTGTCCATGGCAAGCGCTGAAGCCAGCACGCCGGAATGCGTGTATGGGATCTGGAGATATTCGAGCACACCTTGAATGGCGCCATCTTCGCCGAACGGGCCGTGCAGCGCATTGAACGCCACATCAGGCTTCAGCTCAGCTAGAACGCTCGCGACATTGCGATCAACATCAATGCGCGTCACGCGATAGCCGCACTCTTCAAGGGTTTGCGCACAGGCAGTTCCGGACGAGAGACTAACTGGACGCTCCGATGAGAAGCCACCCATCAAAACGGCAACATGCTTTCCAGCCTTCTGTCCAGCCATGTCAGTCATCCCCTCTGCGCATCCCCTGCGCTCGAATCAAAAATAGAATCTGGATAGTCCGGCGACACAAGCCGCAGACACCCAAGTCAGGAAAACCCTGACGAATCAAATCACTGTACGGTTAACCATAAAGAATCAGAGAGTTGATTCCGTGGCAAGCCCCTATCAAAAGGGGAGCAACTTACGGAGCGCTCAACAAGCGCAAAAAAGCCCGGAATTTCAGTAGGAAATCCGGGCTTCTTAAAATTAGACTTTTTGCAAGAATTCTTTCACTTCTTCCCCTTCGCGGAACAAGCCAAGCCGCTTGATCTCCCAATGAAGGCGAATACCTGAATTCTCATAAACTTTAGCGCGAACAGTTTCGCCGAGCGTTTCAAGGTCATGGCCGGTCGCATTTCCGGTATTGATCATGAAATTGCAGTGCATCTCAGACATCTGCGCGCCACCAACACGCAGGCCGCGACAGCCCGCCTTGTCGATTTCTTTCCACGCAGATGTGCCTTCAGGATTCTTGAAGGTTGAGCCGCCGGTTTTTTCGCGCACAGGCTGAACAGTTTCACGGTGATTCTGCACCTCGTCCATGGCTTTCTGAATTTCTTCACGGTCGCCCGGAGTACCTTCGAACAGAGCCGAGGTAAAAATCAGATCAGGCGACGCTGAGGAATGCCGATATGCATAACCCATATCCGCATTGGACAGGACATGCAGTTCACCCTTGCGATCAAGCGCACGCACTTCCACAACACGCTCACGCGTCTCAACGCCGTTGGCACCGGCATTCATGCGCAGAGCGCCGCCAATGCCCCCGGGAATGCCGTGGTAGAAATGAAAGCCACTCAGACCCGCTTCAAGTGCTGCCGCTGCCACACGCTTATCCGGCGTCGCAGTCCCTGCCCTGAGCTGGGTTTCCGAAACACGTTCGACTTCGCCGAAACCCTTGGCCGATAGCCTGACAACAAAACCTGGAATGCCACCGTCACGCACCAGAAGATTGGAGCCGATACCTACAACCAGAAGCGGAATCTCTTCCGGCACAGCTTTCAGAAATTCCGACAGATCTTCTTCGTCAGCAGGCTGAAACAAAACCTGCGCAGGACCACCGGCACGGAACCACGTAATCTTGTCCATGCCGGTATCCGGCATCATCCGGCCGCGAAGACCGGAAAGCCTGCCATCAAGCTTCTTAAGAAGCGTTTCGCCGCTTTCCATTACTTTGCACCCTGTTCAGCCAATTCTTTCGGCAATGCATAAGCCCACTGCGTAATGTTGCCTGCACCGAGACAAACCACGAAATCACCAGGCTCTGCGATAGAAGCCACCAACGGCGCCAATGCTTCAGGACCGCTTGCATAACGTGCATCGCGATGACCAGCAGTCTTGATGCGCGACACGAGCGTTTCCGAGTTCACACCTTCAATCGGGTCTTCGCCAGCTGTGTAAACCGGTGTTACGATAACCGTGTCGGCATCATTAAAGCACGCTGCAAACTCATCAAACAGGCTGTGAAGGCGTGTATAGCGGTGCGGCTGAACAATGCCGATTACTCGACCTTTGGTTGCTTCGCGTGCTGCTTTCAGAACAGCTCGAATTTCAACCGGATGGTGGCCGTAGTCATCGAAAATTTCGACACCATTCCAGGAGCCGGTATGGGTGAAGCGACGCTTGACCCCACCGAACGCACCCAAACCACGACGGATATCGTCGGCTGTTATGCCAAGTTCATTTGCGACTGCAATCGCTGCCGTTGCGTTTGAAACATTGTGCATACCCGGCATCGGCAAGCGGAGATCCTTGATCTCAACCGTATCGCCCTTGCGTGAGCGGATCAGCACGTCAAACAGGCTCGTTGCGCCATCCATGCGATGATTAACAAAGCGGACATCCGCCTGCGGGTTCTGACCATAGGTGATGATGCGACGATCTTCGATGCGGCTTACCAGAGCCTGCACTTCAGGGTGGTCAAGACACATGACGCCAAAGCCATAGAACGGCACGTTCTCGACAAACTGCGCAAAAGCTGCACGTACATTGTCGAAATTGCCGTAGTGATCCAGATGTTCAGGATCGATGTTGGTAACAACCGCAATATCGGCTGGCAGTTTCAGGAAGGTGCCATCGCTTTCATCGGCTTCAACAACCATCCAGTCACCATCACCCATACGAGCATTGGTGCCATAGGCATTGATAATGCCGCCATTGATAACGGTGGGATCGAGATGACCTGCATCGAGCAAAGCTGCAACCATCGATGTGGTCGTGGTTTTGCCATGTGTGCCGCCGATAGCAACCGCACGACGGAAGCGCATCAGCTCGGCCAGCATTTCAGCGCGGCGAACAATCGGCAGAAGCTTTTCGCGGGCAGCAGCCAATTCCGGATTGGTTTTCTTGATGGCAGTCGAAACGACGATGACTTCCGCGTCGCCAAGGTTCTCGGCCTTATGACCGACAAAGACCTCAATGCCCTTCTCGCGTAGACGCTGCACATTGGCGCTGTCCGACTGATCAGAACCCTGAACCTTATAGCCAAGATTGTGCAGCACTTCCGCGATACCGCTCATGCCAATGCCGCCGATCCCGATAAAATGGACAAGCCCGATGTTGAGCGGCATTTTCATGGCCGAGTTCCTTCTTTCAATTCCTGAACTGATTTTCCTGCTGCAATAGCCTCTGCAAGATCGGCAAGCAACTGCGCGGCATCAGGCTTCCCAACGCTTTTCGCAGCTTTTGCCTGTTGCTCAAGCCTTTCTGGCTCATTAATCGCTGCACTAATGATGCTGGCCAGCCGTTCCGGCGTAAGTTCAGCCTGCCGAACCACATCACAACCGCCTGCCGCAGCAAGAGCCGCCGCATTCGCCGCCTGATCATGATCAAGCGCATGTGGAAACGGCACCAGCATGGCCGGACGGCCAATCGCCGCAATTTCTGAAACGGTAGAAGCTCCCGAACGCGAAATCACAAAATGCGCGTCGGCAATACGGGCTGGCATATCGTTGAAGAACGGCGCGACATCAGCCGGAACGCGCAGATTCTGATATGCAGCACGGACAGCGGCCTCATCCTCTTTACGCGCCTGCTGTGTAATCAGCAGCCTTGCGCGTTCGTTCTCAGGCAAAAGCGCAATCGCTTCTGGGATCGCATTTGAGAAAAACTGTGCGCCCTGACTGCCACCAAATACCAGAAGGCGAAAACGCTGACCCTCTTTGGCCGGCCTATAAGGCGTGTTGGCAGCAGCAAGCACTGGCGGGCGAACCGGATTGCCGGTCGCAACAATCTTGTCAGCGAACGCACCGCTTGTTTCTGGCAGGAACCCGCCAGCAATCGCTTTCACGCGTCCGGCCAGCCCCTTATTGGCACGGCCCATGACAGCGTTCTGCTCATGCACCATTGTCGGGATACCCATATTGCTCGCAGCATAAAGCGGCGGCAATGTTGGGTAGCCACCAAAACCAGCGACGAGCTTGGGCTTCAAGCGACGAAACAGTTTGCGGCTGTCGAGATTACCCTGCCAGAGTGACCACAATGTGCGTGCCAGCGCAATCGGATTGCGCCCTGCAATAGTGGCTGAGCGGATCACATGCACACGGTCTTCTGCAAAGGCACCGGCAAAACGCTGCGCGCGTGCATCTGTTGCCAGATGCACATCCCAGCCGCGAGACTTCAATTCGTGCGCCAGTGCTTCAGCTGGAAACAGATGGCCGCCTGTTCCCCCGGCGGCCAATACGATTACGCCTTTTCCCATAGTCCCCTCACAAAGCCGGAATGCGCTCGCCCATGCTGACCGTATGCGTCATGCGCGCTTCCGGACGACGGCGTGTTAAAGCCAGCAAGATGCCCATGGTGATCGCAATAGCAACAAGCGAAGAGCCGCCATAGGAGATAAACGGCAGGGTCATGCCCTTGGCAGGCATCAGATGCAGATTAACCGCCATATTGATGATCGACTGGAAGCCGAACAGAATCACGATGCCGGAAACTGCGAGACGTGTGAAAGCATCGCGCTCACGCAGCGCAATCGAAAGTCCGCGGATCACGATAAACGCGAACAGCGCCATGATTATCATGCACAGAATGATGCCGTATTCTTCTGCGGCAACCGAGAAAATAAAGTCGGTGTGGCTATCCGGGATGATACGCTTGACGGTGCCTTCACCCGGTCCCTGCCCGAACCAGCCGCCACGCAGAATGGCTTCGCGCCCTGCATCCACCTGGAATGTATCACCTTCACCGGTCATGAAGCGGTTAACACGGCCCGCAACGTGATCGAGCGTCATGTATGCACCAAACGCACCGACAACCGCGATCCCGCCAAGGACCAGAATCCAGAACATCGGCAGACCGGCGAGGAAGAACATCGCGCCCCATGTGCCGGTGGTGAGCATTGTCTGACCAAAGTCAGGCTGCAGCATCAACAGACCAGCAGTCACAAAGAACAGCATCATCGCCAGAAAATAGCCCGGCATCTCGCCGCCGCGTTCGCGCTCGGAGAAAAGCCATGCACAGATGACCACAAAAGCGGGCTTCATGAACTCGGAAGGCTGAATGGAAATGCCTGCAAGACTGACCCAGCGGCGCGCACCCTTGATCTCGATACCGACGAAAAGTGCTGCTGCCATCAGAAACAGCGAGGCGCAGAGCAGGATCAGCGCAAAACGCCTGATCTGGCGTGGCGACAGGAACGAGACACCGATCATCACGGCAACAGCCGGAATCATGAAGAAGGTCTGTCGTTCCACGAAATGGAAGCTATCAAGGCCAATGCGCTGCGCAACGGCAGGGCTTGCAGCAAAGGACAACAGCACACCAAGCCCCATCAGGGCCAGACATGCAGCCAGAAAGTAACGGTCGATTGTCCACCACCAATTGGCGACAGCACCACGGTCAACACGACTTACCATCAGCTTTCCCCTCTCATTGGCTCAATACCCGGGAGCGCAAGCACGGCGTTGCGGAATGCATCGCCGCGTTTCTCAAAATTCTGGAACTGGTCAAAGCTCGCACAAGCTGGCGAAAGCAGAACCACTGGTTCTGCTGCTGCATCATTACCTGCATCGCGTGCAGCGTGTTCAACTGCAACAGCCAGCGTGTCGGAAATCTCAAATGTCACCGCATCGCCCAGCGTCGCAGCAAACTGCGCCGCAGCTTCACCAATCAGATAGGCTTTGGTAATGCGCGGGAAGAATTCCGATAAAGCGCTGATACCACCAGCCTTGGGCACGCCGCCAGCGATCCAGTAAATGTGGTTCGCAAAAGACGACAGCGCAGGCGCGGTAGCTTCGGCATTGGTTGCCTTGGAATCATTGACGAACAGAACCTTGCCGCGATGACCAACCTGTTCCATGCGATGCGCAAGACCTGGGAAGCTTTTCAAACCTGCACGAATTTCTTCAATCGAAAGGCCGACCGACAAACAGGCCACGATTGCAGCCAACGCGTTCTGCGCATTGTGCGCGCCGCGCAGCGAACCAATTCCGTCCAGTGAAGCGAGTTCTTCAACCTTGCCGCCCAATGTCGAATAGAGCTTTGCACCTTCAGCAAATGCACCGTTCTCAAGGCGCTTATCTTTGGAAAGACGTGCGACTTTTACGCCCTTGCTTTCAAGACGATCCGCAATGCTCCCGCAATATTCATCGTCCACACCAACGATTGCCACACCGCTTTTCTCAACAAGCCGCTGCTTAATGGCAGCATAGTTTTCCATGGAGCCATGGCGGTCGAGATGATCAGGCGTAAGATTGAGAAGAATACCAGCAGTAGGATTGAGCGACGGTGCCAGATCAATCTGGTAGGACGAGCACTCGACCACATAGAAACGATCCGGTGTGGGCGCTTCCAATGTGAGGATCGCCGTTCCGATATTGCCGCCGAGCTGCATGTCGCGGCCCGAAGCCTTGATGATATGCGCAATCAGCGCGGTCGTGGTGGATTTGCCGTTCGTGCCGGTGATGGCGATAAACGGACAATCCGGCGCAATATGATTGCGTTCACGCACGAAAAGCTCAACGTCACCGATAATCTCGACACCGGCAGCATGAGCGAGATCAACTGTCCAGTGTGGCTTGGGATGGGTCAGCGGTACGCCGGGCGAAAGCACAAAGGCAGCGAACTGCGACCAGTCCGCCTGCCTCAAATCGCCAGTCGCTATACCCGCGCTCTGTGCGCGGGCAACACTGTCGGGATTATCATCCCAGGCAATGATCTTCGCTCCACCCGCCACAATGGCCTTGGCGGTAGCGATGCCCGACCCACCCAGTCCGAAGAGGGCTACAGTCTTATCTTTAAGGGCGGTGATCGGGATCATTCTGCTTGCCTGTTATCTGAGCTTCAATGTGGAAAGGCCGATCATGGCGAGGATAATTGCCACGATCCAGAAACGGATCACGACCTGGCTCTCTGTCCAGCCCTTCTTTTCAAAATGATGATGAATTGGTGCCATCAGGAAGACGCGCTTGCCGGTGAGTTTGAACGAACCAACCTGAATGATGACCGAGAGTGCTTCAACCACAAACAAACCACCGATGATGGCAAGAACGATTTCGTGCTTGGTTGCAACCGCAACCGTGCCGAGCATCCCGCCGAGCGCCAGCGAACCCGTGTCACCCATGAAGATTGCAGCAGGCGGTGCATTGAACCAGAGGAAGCCAAGACCTGCGCCGATAACAGCGCCCAGTACAACGGCCAGTTCACCAGTGCCTGGAACAAAATGAATTTGCAGGTAATCGGCAAAGATCGCATTACCCGAAAGGTAGGCGATGAAGCCGAAAGAGGCCGCAGCAACCATCACAGGCACAATCGCAAGACCATCAAGACCGTCAGTAAGGTTTACCGCATTGCCGGCGCCAACCATGACGAAGGCTGCCAATGGAATGAAGAACCAGCCGAGGTTCAGAACAAACTGCTTTACGAACGGGAACGTCAGCGATGAGGAGAACGGCTCCTGTCCTGCCCGCATGATGATGAAGGCTGCAATGGCTGCAATCAGAAACTCGATGCCCAGACGCGATTTACCGGAAAAGCCTTTGTCCGACTGTTTAGTGACCTTGAGATAGTCGTCGTAAAAGCCGATTGCACCAAAACCAACTGTGACCATCAGCACGACCCAGACATAGACGCTGGCGAGATTGGCCCAGAAGAAGCAGGAGACCAGAATACCGGTCATAATCATCAGGCCGCCCATGGTGGGCGTACCAGCTTTCTTGAAGTGGGTCTGAGGGCCATCAGCACGGATCGGCTGACCTTTTCCCTGTCGCGCACGCAGCGAATTGATGATCGCAGGGCCGAACAAGAACACGATCAACGCCGAGGTAATCATCGCCCCGCCAGTGCGGAACGTGATGTAGCGGAACACGTTAAACGGTGTCACATGCTCGGCGAAGATTGAAAGAAGCATCAACATGCTGAGAAAAATCCCTCAAAAACTGCTACTCGGCAGGCACCACTGGCGGAAACTGATTGGTAAGCGCCTTGACGATCTTGGAAAAGCCAATCCCCTTGGATGACTTCACCATGACAACATCGCCGGGACGCACAGCCTTCGTCACCAGCGGCAACAATTCATCGGTGCTCTGCCTGTATTCGACGCTAATTTCAACCGGCAAGGCATTTTTGAGCACCGACATTTCGCGTCCGCCGATATAAAGCACGTTCACTTCCGCATCGACGATGGGGCGTGCAAGATCGGCATGAAGCTTTCCAGACTGACGGCCAAGCTCCAGCATATCGCCCAGAATTGCGATGCGACGACCACGCGCGCCTTCAGGCGGTGTTGCATGAAGCAGCGACAGCGATGCACGCATCGAGGTCGGGTTTGCATTGTAGCTTTCATCGATCAGCGTGAAGGAACCGCCATCCGGATGCTCCAGAACATGACGCGCGCCGCGTCCGCCTTCAGCAGTCAAAGTTGCCATCGCAATGGCAACCTTTGCCATATCTGCACCAACGAGATGGGCCGCGCCAAGTACAGCAAGCATATTCTGCACGATATGGCGTCCCGGCATGCCGACTTTTACAACAGCTTCTTCGTTACCGATCTTCACCGTCATGCATGAGCAGGTCGGATGCATCTTCACTTCACGCAGGCGATATTCAGAACGCGCATTTTCGCCGAAGGTGACGATATGCTCGACGCCTGCCTTTTCGGCAAGCTCTTCAAGCTGCTTGAAACGCTTGTCGTCGCGATTGAGAAGCGCATAACCACCCGGCACAACGCCTTCAAAAATCTCGGCTTTTGCAACTGCGATTTCTTCGAGATTTGAAAAGTGACCAAGATGTGCCGGTGCGATCAATGTGATGAGCGCCACATGCGGGCGAACCATCTTAACCAGCGGTCGGATTTCGTCGTGGTGGTTCATGCCAATTTCAAACACACCATAATCGGTATCGGCTGGCATACGGGCGAGCGTCAGCGGCACGCCCCAATGATTGTTAAAAGACGCGACCGACGCATGGACCTTGCCTGAATCGGCCAGCACATGACGCAGCGCTTCCTTGGTCGTCGTTTTACCGACAGAACCGGTAACAGCAATGATCTGGGCTTTGGAGCGATCACGCGAGGCAATACCGAGCTTGATCAAGGCTTCAAGCACGTCTTCAACCACGATCATCGGAACCTTGAGATTACCGAGAGCCGGAAGACGGGATTCGTTGACGACCAGAAGACCAGCACCAGCTGCCATGGCAGCCGTTGCAAAATCATGTCCATCGAACAATTCGCCTTTGATTGCAAAGAAAGCTTCGCCCTCTTTCAGCGTACGGCTATCGATAGAAATACCGGTGATACCCGCAGGCAATGTACCGAAAGGCCGGCCTTCCATGGCCTCCACCATATCGGCAGATGTCCAAAGCCAGTCACTCATCCCTTATGCTCCTCAAGGCGTGCTGCCAGTGCAGCCGCCACTTCCGTATGATCCGAGAACGGCAGCGTGATGTCGCCGACGATCTGGCCTTCTTCGTGTCCCTTACCCGCAACCACCAGTGTGTCACCGGGCATCATCATGGAAACTGCAGTGAAAATTGCCTCGCGACGGTCGCCGATTTCGGTGGCACCCGGGGCTGCAGCCATGATTTCCGAACGGATCTGCGCAGGAACCTCCGAACGTGGATTGTCGTCGGTGACAATGGCAACATCGGCCAGACGTGCAGCAATTTCACCCATGATCGGGCGCTTGCCCTTGTCACGGTCGCCGCCACAGCCAAACACCACGATCACGCGTCCGGTTGTAAATGGGCGCACGGAAGTAAGAACGTTTTCAAGTGCTTCCGGCTTATGTGCGTAGTCCACATAGGCCGGAGCGCCCTCTTCCGTGGCTCCAACCAGATCAAGACGGCCCGGCGCACCCTTGAGGCGCTCAAGCGCACGCATGGCAGCCGCAGCCGGAACACCCGTAACCATCGCAAGACCTGCCGACACAAGCGCATTGGCAACCTGAAAGTCACCGGCCAGCGGCAGTTCGATTTCAAAAATTTCGTCAGCAATGCGCACTTCAATGTGCTGGCGGAAACGTTCATGCTCAACGCGTTTGATGGTGATGAAATCACCTTTGCGACCAACAGTCTTCACATCGCAACCAGCGGCTTTTGCAGCTTCAATCGCCTGTGGCGAGAACTGGTCATCCGCAAAAATGATTGCAGGTGCACCTTTTGGAAGCAGCGTATCGAACAGGCGCATCTTGGCGTGCAGATATTCTTCGATCGTCGCATGATAATCCATGTGATCGCGACCGAGATTGGTGAACGCGCCAGCAGCAAGCTTCACACCATCGAGACGACGCTGATCAAGACCATGGGACGAGGCTTCCATCGCGGCATGGGTCACACCTTCATCGGCAAGCTCTGCGAGCACGCGATGCAGTTCAACCGGATCAGGTGTTGTCAGCGAATTATAATCACTGCGGGTTGGCGAGAAAACGCCTGTCGTTCCGATATTGGCCGCAGGAAAACCGGCATAAGCCCAAATCTGTCGGGTAAACGAAGCAACAGAAGTCTTGCCGCTGGTGCCCGTCACGGCAACCATGACTTCAGGCTGCTTGCCATAAAATTGAGCGCTCGCAACGGCCAGTGCATGACGTGGATCTTCAACATGCAGAACAGGCACACCGAGGTTTTCAATGGCTGCATTCTTGCCAGCGATAACGGCAACAGCACCACGCTTGACGGCATCGACTGCATAGGCGGAGCCATCCGCTTTTACACCTTTGAGAGCCGCAAAAAGGAAGCCGCGCTCGACTTTACGAGAATCTGAGGTGACACCAACAATGTCCACTTCGCCCGCAGCGCCGGAGGCCAGTTCCTTAAAGAGTGTAATTTCCTTCAGCTTCATGGTCATACCAAATCCAGGTTCAGTGGTGCAGTTTCCGCTTCCCGCTACAACTACACAAATCAGTCGTTTATCGAATCAGCAGAAGCGATCTCTGATGCTGCTGGCGCAAATTCCTGTTTAAAATCGGGCTTAACCCCCAAAAATGAGGCTGAGCGCCTAATAATATCGGCAACCATTGGCGCAGCATTAAGACCAGCGGTCGCGCTGTACTTGCCTTCTTCCGGCTTAGGCTCGTCAATAATAGTCAGAACGACATAGGTAGGATCGTCCATCGGGAAGGATGCGAGGAAGGCATTGAAGCGCACATCCTTCGAATAGCGGCCATGCACGACCTTTTCAGCCGTACCCGTCTTGCCGCCGACACGATAGCCCTGAACCGTTGCACGTTTACCCGAACCACCTGGCGCAGTTGAGTTCAGGCGATAAAGATAACGCATGTCCGCTGACACCTGCGGGTGAATAACCTGCTGCGCCACCTGATCGGCCTGGGCCTGCGTGCGTGTAAGGAATGTCGGCTCAATCAGCTTGCCACCATTCATCAAAGCCGCTGCACCAACAGCCGTCTGCAGCGGTGTGGTCATCATGCCGTGTCCGAACGAAATGGTCATCGAGTGAACCTTCTTCCAGACGCGCGGCTCGACCGGGCGCGCCACTTCAGGCAGCTCAGTCTGCATACGGTCAAGAAGACCCATTTTCTTCAGGAACGCACGATGACCTTCAATGCCGACAACGTTGGCTTCATGACCTGAACCAATGTTGGATGAGAAGATAAAGACTTCAGGCAGCGTCAAAACGCGGCCTTTGCCGTGGAAGTCGCGGATTGTCTGACGACCAATAACCAGCGGACGCGACGCATCGATCCTCGAATTGAGATTAAACTTGCCCGAATCTAGCGCCATTGCTGTGGTGAAGCTCTTGATCGTCGAGCCCATTTCGTAGGTACCCGCCGACATGCGGTTCAAGCGATCCTTATCGAGCGCGTTAACCGGATTATTCGGATCAAAATCCGGCACCGAAGCCATAGCAATGACTTCGCCGGTCTTCACGTTGAGAACCACGGCACCCGCAGCAATCGCGCGATAACGTTCCATCGCCTTGACGAGAACGTCGCGCATGATGTGCTGCACGCGGATATCGATCGAGAGCTTGATCGGCTCAAGCGATTGCCCGGTTGCCATACCGACAGCGCGAAGATCGCTCAGTCCCTGACTGTCGATATATTTTTCCATACCCGCAATGCCCTGATTGTCGACATTAACGAGACCAAGAATATGCGAAGCCGTTGGACCACCCGGATAAAAGCGACGCTTTTCCGTACGGAAGCCGATACCGGGCACACCCAGGGCCATAATCTGGCTCTGCTGGCGTGGCGTCAGACCACGCTTCACCCAGACGAAGCCTGCTCCACTTTTCAGACGGCGATAGGTCGCTTCCCAGTCGAGATCGGGAATAACGGTTGAGAGAAGTTCGATTGTTTCATCCGGATCGACGATCTTGCGTGGCTCGGCAAACAGCGAAGCGGTCTTGATATCAGTCGCAAGGATTTCACCATTGCGATCCAGAATGTCCGGGCGCGATGCGAGCTGATGTACGGCAGGGCCGCCAGAGTCATCACCCTCGCCGCCAATCACACCGAAATAGACCAGCTTACCGCCGATCACGCCATAAATGCCGACGAAGCAGGCAATGGCCATCCAGAGACGATTACGTGCGCGATTGCCGTGCTTTTTACGCGAGCCGACAAAAGCCATATTGCCGGCCAGCTTTTCATTGCCAGCCGGCTCAAAGCCGTCATTGGTGTTCTGTTTGTTCTTCTTGGAAAATCCGAGCTTCAGCCGCATGATTAGTGCCTCGCTCCATTCTTCTTGATGCTGCCAGTGGTTGTCGCGTCTGGCTCCAGAACGCCACTTGCCACCAGTTCATCGCTACCTGAAATAAGTTTCTGAATATCATCCAGCTGACGCTCTGGAATGTCTTCCACGCCCATAGCAAGCTGCTCTGCTTCAATTGGCTGGAGCTTCAGCTCTTCCGCGTAAACGCCAACGAGGCTCTGCAGACGACCTGGCTGCGTCATCAATGCCCAATCCGCACGCAACAGCGTAATCGTATCCTTCTCGGAATCGATCTGACGCTTGAGCTGGGCAATAACAGCGATCTGCCTTTCCGCATCATATTTGATTGTATAGGTGATCGTTGCTGCCACCAGCATCGCCGCTATCATGATGAGTTCAAAAGTACGCAGCACTCGTTCAACTCCGGGCCAGTTCATACGTTTCAGGCAGCTTTGGCAGCCCGAAAAGTGAAAGATCATCTTCTAGAGGCGGATTTTCAGTCCTCAGTCCCGCACGCAGTTTTGCAGAGCGAGCACGAGGATTACGCTCTTCTTCTTCGGCGCTCGGTCCAACAGCCCCTTTTACCGCAGCGGTAAAGCTGGGAAGGCGCACATGGGTTTCCGGCAAATGCCGCGATCCAGCGCTACCACCGGCACGATCAGCAAAGTAGCGCTTGACCATACGATCTTCGAGCGAATGGAAGGTCACGACAACAAGGCGACCACCGGGCTTCAGAATACGTTCGGCTGCAAGCAATGCTCGCGCCAGTTCACCAAGCTCATCATTCACATAGATGCGCAAAGCCTGAAACACGCGCGTTGCAGGATGACTAGGCACTTTTGGATTACGGCCGACCAGCGATTCAATCGCATTGGCAAGATCAAGTGTGCGTGTGAAAGGCTGTGTTTCGCGACGCTTTTCAATCATGCGCGCGATGCGACCTGCATGACGCTCTTCGCCGAGAAAATTAAAGATGCGTGCGAGATCGCCCATCTTCAGGCGGTTCACCACATCGGCAGCGCTTGGACCGTTGCGTGACATGCGCATGTCGAGCGGCCCATCCTTCTGGAAGGAAAAGCCACGCTCGGCTTCATCGATCTGCATCGACGAGACACCGATATCGAGCACAACGCCATCCACCTTCGCGCCTTCTCCCTCAACTGTCTCAACAGCTTCATCCAGCGCCGAAAACCGGCTTTCTACCAGATTGAGCCTGCCTTCGAACTGCTTTTCCATGACACGACCGGCTGCAATGGCAGTCGGGTCGCGATCAATAGCGATAACGCTTGCGCCCTGCTCCAGAATACGTCGGGTATAACCGCCCGCACCGAATGTGCCATCGACGATTACTTTGCCGGTTTCGGGTTTCAGGGCATCGATCACTTCGGAAATAAGCACCGGAACGTGACGGACCTGAGCCCCTTCGGCTTGAGATTGGTCTCCGCCGAGGCTAGCCATCATCCCGATCCTTTCCCGGGATCAAGTCCCGCTATCCTGTGTTTTCTGTATGGATTCCGGCCAATTGTAGACGAGCTTCGATTTGGCGGATTCGTTCAAACAGTTATCGGATATTAAGCTTAATGAACCGTTATCCTTTGCAACGCCCATACAGAAAACCAGGGCTTATACAAAAGTTTTTCTGGCATCATTTCAGCTTGTCCAAAGACCGAAAACTGCGCGCCCAACCGGAAGTCAATTCGTCCAATAACCCGATCCATCGATCACATAGATATGAAAAAAGCCCCCATTTGCTGCCGTTGACGGCAAGCCATGCTGGCGTTATTAATTGCAAATAATTCGCAATTGCATTTTGAAAGCTTAACGCATGGCATTTAAGATGGCTCCTCGGGGAAGCACGCCCCCCGCTCCGCAAGACGTTACATTTGAAGGTTGGCGTCGTGATCGGGGCGAAGCCTCGATGTCCGATGTACACCGGTCTATTAGGGTAAACCGATCCGGTTCAAAACTTCGCCGCGCAATGGCTTTCTTTGGCCCCGGTTATCTTGTCGCCGTAGGCTATATGGACCCCGGCAACTGGGCCACCTCGCTCGCAGGTGGCTCCCGCTTCGGCTATATGCTGCTGTCGGTCGTGTTGATTTCAAATCTCATGGCAGTACTTCTGCAAGCACTATGCACCCGGCTTGCGGTTGCAACCGGTCGCGATCTCGCTCAAGCCTGCCGCGATGCCTATCCACGCTTTCTCGCCTGGCCTTTGTGGTTTTTGGCAGAACTTGCCATCTGCGCCACCGATCTTGCCGAGGTTATCGGCACGGCAATCGGTCTCAATCTGCTTTTCGGCATTCCGCTGGAAATCGGCGTCATCATTACCGCCGCAGACGTGCTTCTTGTTCTCTATCTCCAAAACAAGGGCTTTCGTCGGGTCGAAGCGCTCATCATCACGCTGCTCGGCGTCATTGCGCTCTGCTTCCTGATCCAGATTTTGATGGCAGAACCCAAGTGGGGCGAAGTGATCCGCGGCTTTGCGCCAACCACAGAAATCATCCGCAATCCGGATATGCTCTATATAGCATTGGGCATTATTGGTGCGACCGTGATGCCGCATAATCTCTATCTGCATTCCGGCATCATTCAGACACGCGATTACGGGCATACTTTGCCGGAAAAGCGCGAAGCAATACGCTTTGCAACACTCGACTCGACGATTGCCCTTACCTTCGCACTGCTGGTCAATGCATCGATCCTGATTTTGGCCGCAGCAAGCTTCAATGCGACAGGCAATACCACCGTCGAAGATCTCGACAAAGCCCATGCCTTGCTCAACCCGTTGCTTGGTTCCGCTCTAGCGCCAACACTGTTTGCAATTGCGCTGCTATGCTGCGGGCTTAACTCGACCATCACGGCGACCATGGCTGGTCAGATCGTGATGGAAGGCTTTATCGATATCAAACTGAAGCCCTGGTTGCGTCGCGCAATCACCCGCTTCGTCGCTATCGTGCCAGCAGCTATAGTAACGATCCTGTACGGCTCGCAGGGAACGACGGAACTTCTGATCCTGTCGCAGGTGGTGCTCAGTCTTCAGCTGCCCTTTGCCATCATCCCGCTCGTAATGTTCACAGCAGAAAAGAAAAAGATGGGCGCTCTGGTGGCGCCGCGCTGGGTAACAATCCTTGCGGCAGTTACCGCTGCCATCATTGTCGTGTTGAACATGAAACTCATCTACGACTTCTTCACAGGCGTACCGATTTGAGACGGGACAGCGGCTTTCCAATCCGGAAAGCCGCTGTTTTTTACTTAACCGCTGAATTGCCACCATCAGCATAAAGCGCTGAACCGGAAACAAAGCTTGCCATTGGCCCTGCAAGAAAGAGTGCCGCCTGTGCAATTTCTTCCGGCTGCGCAATCCGTTTCATTGCATGGAGGCCCGCCGCCCACTCTTTCTGCGCGTCACTGCCTGCCATCGGCGTATCGACACCGCCCGGCAAAAGCGCATTGGCTCTGATGCCCTGCGCGCCATAATCTGCAGTGATGCCCTTCACCAATCCCATTAACCCAGCCTTTGCGGCACCATAGAGCGACATTCCAGGAATGCCGACACTGGTGCCAACAAAGGTCGATGTAAAAATGATCGAACCGCCGCCGGACTTGAGCATGAATGGTATCTGCGATTTCGCGCCGAGAAATGCCGATGTCAGATTTCCGACAATCACCTTGTTCCAATCATCAAGGCTTGCTTCTGTCATCGGTCCGATGGGGCCGACCGTGCCAGCATTGTTAAAAGCAATATCAAGACGACCGAACTCATTTTGCGCAACGGCTATGAGTTTCTCATGTGTTTCAGCTCGTGAGGCGTCGCCAGCCACATAATGTGCTTCGCCGCCAAGCTTTTTGATAGCTTGCGCTACTGGCACCAACCCCGCCTCATTGCGGGCATTTAGAACGATAGCTGCACCTTGCGCAGCAAACAGCATTGCCGTAGCGCGCCCTATTCCCGACGACGCACCGATAATGATTGCGACCTTATCTTTTAAGCTCGACATGGAAACCTCCTTGATTGGGAAGTTCCGCAATAGATGTGCAACAAAAACACAACTATCCGTTTCCTGCGATCAAACAGAAATGGTGAAGGATAAAGTGTCAGTCGGTCTGTAAGCCGGGTTCTGTATGGCCGGACTTGCGTCCAACGTGGCAGCCATTCATCTGGGACGGATGTCGCCACCCGCCTCTTGCAACCCACCCGGACGGCTGATCCGGAAACTGATTGCCGGTTCTTGCGAACCGGCGCGCCGTCCCTATTCGGTTTTGCTCCCAATGGGGTTTACCGTGCCGCCTGTGTTGCCACCGGCGCGGTGGGCTCTTACCCCACCCTTTCACCCTTACCCCGTCATCCCTGCCGCTTGACCAAGCGGTACGGAAGACGGGGCGGTCTACTCTCTGTGGCACTGTCCCTGGGGTCGCCCCCGCCGGGCGTTACCCGGCATCGTGTTTCCATGGAGCCCGGACTTTCCTCACCTGCCGCCTTTCGGCATATGACAAGCGCGGCTGCCCGACCGACTGACGGGCGCGTATATAGCACGATCATGCCAAGTGGGAACCGGGTTTCGAAAAAATCTATGCACAACAGAAAAGCCGGCAGCGAAACCGCTACCGGCTTTTCGTTTACATCATCGGTTTGGAACTCTACGCAACCGACAACATAAATTCAGAGCCTATCCCGAAAAGGGCTAAACGACTTTCAGGATAGGCGTGTCAGAACAAACATTAGAGGCCAGCCATGTAGGCCTTAACCGAGCTGCAATATTTTGCAGAGGTTGGGTTCATGCGCTTTGCGCCATGACCGGCATTGTACTTGAGGATCGTGCCGCAGGTGCTGCCGCCGCCGAGCTTCTGTGCCATTGCAAGATACTTCATGCCAAACTGGATGTTGGTCGAAGGCTCATAGAGGCCCTTTGCAGAACCGGTATAACCGAGGCCACGAGCCGTCGAGAGCTTGATCTGCATCAGGCCGATTTCACCAGCCTTGCCGCGAACATTTGGCTGGAAATTGCTTTCGTGACGAACAACCGCATGGGCGAGCGACGAAGGCACACCGTAGGTCGCTGCATAGCGATTGATAATCTGGGAGTAGCCGGTACCGCTCTTCACGGACTTTGACGTCTCACCGCGAGACTTGGACCGCTTCGCGCTCTTTGCCGTTGGTGCGGCACGCTTTGTGATGACCGAAGCCTTCTTTGCGGTTTGCTTGCGTTCTGTCTGGGCTGAGCGTGATGACTGTTCAGACTTGTTGGTTTCAGCAGCCTTGTTCTGGGCGCGAGCCTTCAGAAGATCTGCCAGATTGGTTGGTTCGTTGACTGGCGCACTCATTGCAGAATTAAGGCCAAAAGAACTCATGGCGCCAATCAGGGCGCATACAACAACAAATTTTACTTTCATAACCTACCGTCTTGGATCGTTTTTTATGGGGCTTCGCTGGTCTTGGGGGCAGCAGAGCCGTTTGAATTATGATCCCGCATGACTGGCCAAAACCCGCCCGTCGCCGCTGGGAATGCCAGATCATTTGCTGGGGAAATGCAGCCGAAGATTGGTTGGGGAAGTAAATTAGTCTTACAGGTTGTAATAAAGACTGTCACATTTCGTGATACGCGCCATGGTGGAAAAATACCATCGCCAAAAGGTGTAATCGTTCTAATTTAATGAAATTACTACAGAAATATGAAACATGAAACGCTAACGCGTGGGCATGAAATCCCATGCTCATGCGGTAACATTTTGTAGTGAAAAAATAAGCCTGTAGAGGGTATCTATAGTAGATACGTCCGCTACACCGTCCACATTTTGTGTCCGAAAATGCCGCTGAAACGCCTTAATTACGGTCTCGGTGGCCTCATCGAACACACCATTGATCTCGATTTTATATCCGTAAAGCGCCAACATGGACTGCAAAGCTTCGACCGGCTGCCCTTGCTCGCCACGCGCGAGAAAGCGTCCGCCCCGGACAGCAGTGGGTTCGATCAGATGACCAATCCCTGCGGCATGAAGCTTCTTCCACGGGAAGTTGTGCCCCGGATCTGTTTTACGCTCTGGTGCGATGTCCGAATGCGCGAGTACGTTTTCGGGACGGATTTCATATCGGCTACATATGCTGCGGCAAAGCTCGATAACTGCTTCAATCTGACGGTCCGCAAAGGGCGGATAATTTTCAAGATTGCCCGGATTGACGATTTCGATCCCGATTGATGCCGAATTGATATCGGTCTCGCCCTTCCAGAAGCTCTTTCCTGCGTGCCATGCGCGCGCCTTTTCAGACACCATCTGCACTACGCGGCCATCTTCATGAACCAGATAATGTGCCGACACTTCCATCTCAGGCGACTTGAGAATATCAACCGCCTCCTGAGCCGTCGCGAGGCCGGTATAATGCAGGATCAGATAGGTCGGTGTCTTGCCGTCCTTGCGAATGCCGAAATTCGGCGACGCATCAATCGAGGCCGCTGGATAATCGGGCTTACCCAAAACAAGTGTCGCCAAAAGTTCTGCTTCTGATACGTCTGCGCTGCTCATGCGGCTTCCAATTGTTTTTCTACGCTTGCCCAGGCTGCATTGATGGCAGCAAGGCGTGTATTTGCGATCTTTATAAATTCCAGCGGAAGACCTTCCGCAACAAGCCGGTCAGGATGGTGCTCTTTCACCAAAGAGCGATAGCGCTTGCGCGCATCCTCAAACGACACACCGCGAACAAGCCCGAGGATGGCATAAGGATCGCCCTCTCCGCGATTGACATGGCGGAGCGCGATGCGCTCGAAGCCTTCCTCGTCATAACCGAAAATCTCAGCAACGCTCGCAAGGAACGCCATTTCCTTGTCATGCACATAGCCGTCAGCGGTCGCGATATGAAAAAGACCGTCGAGAATATCTTCAAGCAGATGACAATTATCGTCGCCTTCGCGGCAAAGACCTGCCAACTGACGCGCGTAGCTTTCATAGCCCGCCACATCCTGCTGAGCGAGATTATAGAGACGAACCACATGGGCGTGCTCTTCTGGCGGCACTGAAAAAATGCTCTGGAACGCCCGAAACTCATCCTGCGTCACCACACCATCCGCTTTTGCCATTTTTGCAGACAGCGCGATCATGGCAATGGAGAATGCAACGCGACGGCGCGTATCTGCATCGCCCTCAAAAACCGTGCGCACGGCTTCGATAACGCTGGAAATAGCGTTCAGCGTTACAGAGGTGACGAACTCACCGATGCGGACCCAGATCGACATGAATCGTTTCTATATAATTCCGTAAAGGCTGGAAACAACAACCCGTTGCAATCGACGAAAAAACAATAATTTAGAAAAATATAGCTGCCTGTGAAGACGATTATTGCGCGGCCTGACGAGCCTCAAACGACTGCTGTGCAGCACTCGCCGCCGCTTCGCCTGCGGCCTGTGCCTGCTCAACGCTCTGCCCCACAGCCTTGGCTGCAGCTTCGGCATTGGTGCGCGCACGCTCAATCGCTGCAGCCTTTTGTTCGGGAGTTATAACGCCAGCATTATCCTGCAAAGCCTTCATTAAATCTGGTCCAGCCTGTGTATCACTGGATGGGGCTGGAGCAGATGTGTTTTGCTCTGGCTGAGCTGGAGCAGCAGCCTGCTCGTCCTCTCCTTTGCCGCAAGCAGCAAGGGCAACCAGAACAACAGCGGAAATCAAAAACAGAAAATGACGGCTCATAACAAAAGCCATAACCGAAGAAAGCCTGCGTTTGAACATGGAAAACGCAGTCATACTGTCTTTATTGACGACTACGGCAGAGTTATCCATCAACTTTGCTCCTTTCGGGGAAAATGGCGGCCTGCAAAACAGACCGCCATTCAGCCGCGAACTGATCGCGGTTCACATAAACCAACTGCAATTTAATTTGCAGGAGGTGTACCCGTGCCCGGTGTCGATGGTGCCGGTGCTGGGCTCGACGGAGTCGTTGTCGTATCGTTATTTGCCGGCGCTGATGGCGCAGGGGTGGACGGCGCACTATTCGTATCTTTCGAATTGTCGCTGCAGGCAGCAAGTCCGAGGAACGATACGGCAGCTACCGCACTTACCAGAAACTTTTTCATAATGGCTCTCCTTCCCTAAAAATCAGCGCTGCGGGGATTTAGCCAACGCTGCTTTGGTTTTCCGTGTCTGATCGGTTCATCCGATCAATCACCTACGAAGACAGTCGCCACATCGCTCTTTAGTCCCCGGCGATGCTTTACGACGATGCCAACGTCACAACAAAAAACGGCGAGCATGCGGAAAGGTTCTCTCAAATAGTCTTACTGCTCGTAACAAAACGCCATAATAACAAAGTTTTAACCATGATTTTCCCGTAAAACTGCCGTCACGCCCCTGTCACTGGCAGATGTTTAACTTGCGCAAACAAGGTCGGATTCGCCTTTAAAACTTCGCGCATCTTGCCCGAACCAATTCAGAATTCGGGATGCGCTTAATAAACGGGGAGCATGGCATGACAGGACAAGACGCCAACGGAACGATCCTTCAACGCGCCGTCACACAAAATCATGCGCTCTCACGACAGGGCTTTTCAGAGCGTCTTTTTGCCTGGTTGTTTAAGGGGCTGGTGTATCCACAAATCTGGGAGGACCCGGAAGTCGACATGGTGGCACTCGCCATTCAGCCCGGCCATCGTATCGTGACCATCGCGTCTGGCGGCTGCAATGCGCTTTCCTATCTGACCGCAGATCCGGCTCGCGTCGAGGCCGTCGATCTTAACCGTGCGCATGTGGCGTTCAATCGCCTGAAGCTTGCAGCACTCAAGCACCTGCCCGATTATGCCACCTTTTATCGCTTCTATGGCAAGGCTGATGACAAGGCCAATCTCGCCGCCTACCAGCGCTTTATCCGCCCGTATCTTGATCAAGAAAGCCGCGCCTACTGGGAAAAACGCAAACTAAGTGGCCGCCAGCGCATTTCGATCTTCTCGCGTGATCTGTATCGTCACGGTCTTCTGGGTGTATTCATCGGCATGGGGCACCGCGTTGCCCGCCTTTATGGCATTGACCCGCGTGACATTCTCAAGGCACGCACAATGGAAGAGCAGCGGACTTTCTTCGATACAGCACTCGCACCCTTGTTTGAAAAACGCATGGTACGCTGGGCCACCGCTCGTAAATCATCGTTGTTTGGCCTTGGCATTCCGCCGCAGCAATATGATGCGCTGGCAACCGCCGGCAATGGCGACATGGCTTTCGTCCTTCGTGCACGCCTTGAAAAACTCGCCTGCGCCTTTCCGCTGACTGAAAATTATTTCGCCTGGCAGGCCTTCGGACGTGGCTATAGCGGCAATGAGGAAACCGGCCCCCTGCCGCCCTATCTCTCCCGTGCCAATTTTGAAACCGTGCGCTCCCGCGTGGACCGCATGACGGTTCAGAACGCCAACTACACCGAGTTCCTTGCACAGAAGCCAGCCTCATCCGTGGATCGCTATATTCTGCTCGACGCACAGGACTGGATGAACGACGGCCAGCTCAACGCGCTCTGGAGCGAAATCACACGCACAGCAGCGCCCGGTGCCCGCGTCATTTTCCGCACGGCAGCAGAACCAAGCCTGCTTCCGGGCCGTGTTGATCCGTCAATCCTGGCCCATTGGGATTACCGCGAAGATGAATCGCGCGCGCTACATGATCGCGACCGCTCTTCTATATATGGCGGCTTTCACCTCTACACATTAAAGGACGCTTGATATGGGCGTTAATCCATTGGGCAGTCGCGGACGGGCTCAGGGCATCGATCATGCCAGTCTGATGGACCGGGTTTATAAGCGGCAACGGCATTTTTACGATGCAACGCGCAAATATTATCTCCTTGGCCGCGATGCAATGATCGCTGGCCTCAATGTTCCGTCCAATGGCCATGTACTCGAAATCGGTTGCGGCACAGGCCGCAATCTCGTCAAGACCGCCCAAACCTACCCGGACGCAAAACTGTTTGGCATCGATATTTCAGCAGAGATGCTGGAAACGGCCCACAGCGCGGCTGAACGGGCTGGGATTGCCGAACGCACCAGCCTCGAACGCGCCGACGCCACGCATTTCAACCCCGAAGCGCTTTTTGGTCAGAGCAATTTCGACCGTATCTTCATTTCCTATGCCGTTTCGATGATCCCGCAATGGCAACCTGTGATCCGGGAAAGCATTCGCCACCTCAAACCGGGCGGCGAACTTCACATAGTCGACTTTGGAGATCAGCAAGGTCTGCCCTACTGGTTTAAGAAAGCACTTTTCACCTGGCTTCGCTGGTTCCATGTGACGCCTCGTAGTGATCTCTTCACTGTCGCAGACCACATGGCCTTAGAACAAGGCGCCACATCAAAACACAAAGTGCTCTATCGCGGCTTTGCATGGATCGCGACCATCCGCGCCGAATAAGCCGCAACTGGTGCGACACAATCTATTTCCCGCAAAGTTTTGCCCGCTGACTGATGACGTCAGCATCGGGATCGCGTAACCCTTGTTAAGATTGATTCGCGACACCGGGACCACTGTATGAACCGTATGGCCAACCGCAGCATTCTAGCCCTTGGCATGTTACTTCTGGCCGGCTGCACCACAGTCGACTACGACTTCGCCGACGTTAAAAAGTCAGGCAATTCGATGCAGCAGATGGCGCGCCCGACAGGAGCCGTCAATGCACCGCGGTTCGGTGATCGAAAACCGTTTGAATGGACGGGCCGCACACCATGGCATTATCCAATCCATGGTACGGATGTTTCAAAATATCAGGTCGATGTTGATTGGAGTGCCGTACGCCGCAGCGGCATTTCGTTTGCCTTCATCAAGGCAACAGAAGGTGGCGACCGTTTCGATGACCGTTTCACCGAACATTGGAACGGCGCGAAGCAGGCTGGCATTCCGCGCAGCGCTTATCATTTCTATTACTTCTGCCGCCCAGCCATCGAGCAGGCACGCTGGTACATTCAGAATGTTCCGCGCGATCCGAACGCACTGCCTCCTGTTCTCGATATGGAATGGAACGCAAGTTCGCCGAGCTGTAAGCTAAGGCCAAATGCGGTTGTGGTACGCAAGGAAATGAAGATTTTCCTTGATGCCGTCGAAAAGCACTATGGCAAACGACCGATCATCTACACAACGGTCGACTTCTTCGATGAAAATGACCTCAACCAGATGCGGGAATATCCGTTCTGGCTGCGATCCACGGCTGGTCACCCGACAGAGAAATACGGGCCGCATCCTTGGACCTTCTGGCAATATACGGGTACGGGAACCATTCCGGGCATCAAGGGTGACGCAGATATCAATGTGTTTGCCGGCAGTGCCAGTGCATGGAAAAAGTGGCTGGAAAGCAACAAGGTCCGTTAACTCGGCATCAAATGAGAACTCACGCTAAGTTTCGCTTCATTTCCATGACGTGATGAGGCAATAGCTTTTGAAAACAAATGGGGAAGTTCTTTCCCTTTTAATTGTGAGTTCTCTCGATGAAACTTATCGCTTCAGTGATGGCTGCCGCTTTACTGGCATCAACTGCAATTTCTCCCGCGCTCGCCTCTCCGGGCCCGGATGCCACAACCAATGCGGCCAATCTGCCTAAGCCGGAATGCGAGATCGATTACGGTCAGTGGATGGATAATCTGACCAAGGAAGCACGCGAAGCAGGCGTGGGTGAAAAGGGCATTGCCGAACTACACAAGGCTATGCTCGAGCAAAAAGTTCTCGACCGCGACCGCAAACAGACGGTCTTCAACCTGACCTTCACCGAATTCTCCAAGCGCTTGATTTCCGAAGCGCGCCTGAAGAACGGCCAGAGCAACCTCGTCAAATATGCCGATGTGTTCAAGAAGGTCGAAGACACTTATGGCGTGCCGGGTCCGGTTCTTGCAGCCTTCTGGGGTCTTGAAACCGATTACGGCGCCATTCAGGGTGATTTCGATACGCTGAACGCGCTTGTGACGCTTTCCTACGACTGCCGCCGCCCAGAGCTCTTCCGTCCTCAGTTGATCGCCCTTCTCAAGCTTTTCGATACCGGTGTTGTCGATGCGGCAACTACAGGCGCATGGGCTGGCGAAATCGGCATGATGCAGCTTCTCCCGAAGGATTATCTTGAGCGCGGCGTTGACGGCGACGGCGACGGCAAGGTCGATCTCAAGAACAGCGTGCCTGATGCGATGATGACGGCAGGCCGCATGATTTCCGAACTCGGCTGGAAACGCGGCGAGCCTTGGCTCGAAGAAGTACGCATCACCAAAGACCTGCCGTGGGAAGAATCCATCCGCACCAATCGCAAGCCGCATTCATGGTGGGCTGAACAGGGCGTCGTGGGCCTCAAGGGACCGCTCGGCCCTGATGATGGCGATGCATCGCTCCTACTGCCACTGGGCCGCAAGGGACCAGCGTTCCTGTCTTATGCAAACTTCGATGTTTTCGTGGAGTGGAACAAGTCGATTGTTTACGCGACCACGGCTGCTTATTTTGCCACCCGCCTTGCAGGTGCTCCAGCCTTCAATCCCGGCAACCCTGATCAGGGCTTGACGCAGGAACAGATGAAGGAACTGCAGAACAAGCTTCAGGCTCGTGGCTATGATATGGGCAAGATTGATGGTGTCTTCGGCGTATTGACCCGCGATGCAGTCCGCACCGAGCAGCTGCGTCTTGGAATGCCAGCTGATTCCTGGCCAACTCCAGAGCTGCTTGAAAAGCTCTGACTCTGAATAAATCCAAGGCGCGGATAACCCCGCGCCTTTTTAGTTCTAGAGTATTTCCAGCAAAAGCGGGAACCGCTCTATCGTTGCAAGTGATCCCGCCATGCTCTCGACTCTGATCGTCGTCCTGCCCGTATTCGCCCTGATTTTCTCAGGCTGGCTTGCGTTCAAGCTGAAAATATTGGGCCCACATGCAATTGCGGAACTCAATCGCTTTGTCGTCTATCTCGCACTGCCGGCCCTGCTGTTCGACATCATGGCCAACACCCATGGCAGCGAACTTTGGCAACCGGGCTTCATCGCCGTGTTTCTGCTCAGCAGCGCCATCGCCTTTGCCCTGCCCTTCATTATCCGCCTGCGCGGCAAGCAACCGCTCGCAGACAGCGCCATCGATGGCCTTAATGCAGCCTATCCCAATACGGGCTATATGGGCATTCCGCTTTCGATGATTGCATTTGGTTCAGGCGTACTCGCTGCAACCACGATCACCATCATTATCACCGTTTGTGTGACCTTCGCTTTTGCGATTGTTCTGATCGAGATCGGCCTGCAGACCGAGAAGAAGCCGCTGCATCTAGTGTGGAAGGTTACGCGTTCGCTGATCCGCAATCCGCTGCTCGTTGCACCCTTCCTCGGAATGCTGGTGCCTGTAACTGGCTTTACCATTCCTGCACCTGCCGAAACCTTCCTGAAGATGTTGGGCGGCGCTGCCTCTCCTTGCGCGCTGGTTGCGCTTGGGCTTTTCCTTGCACAGCCCCGAAAGATTGAGCGGGAAAGCGTCAATGCCATCGCTTTTCTGGTCTCGGTCAAGCTCATTGTCATGCCGCTCGCAACATGGCTGCTTGCAGTCTATGTGTTTAAGCTGCCGCCGCATCTGGCACAAAGCGCGACCTTGCTCGCAGCACTGCCCGCTGGCACCGGACCCTTCATGCTGGCCGAACATTACCGTCGTGAGGCAGCAATTACTTCGAATGTAATTCTCTATTCGACAACGATTTCGGTCGTGACTCTGTCCGTTTTTCTGGCGTTTATCAGCTGAAACACCCCAAAAATTGTGTCAAAACCACCTTCAAAATTGGCGGTTTCGTGGCATTTTCATGAAATGTGAACAAAATTTTACAGTTAAAAATTTCAACGACTTAGGTGGTAAACAGAAGGTTTTTTCCACGATCACCGCATATTGCAGCAAGAAATCTTCTTTTGTTTGAGGCCTTTTGCGCTTAGATTCAGGTTCTCTACCAGCGCGCATTCGACTTTGTCGGATGCTTAGAAGGAGACAGACCAATGGGACTTACGCGATCTTTGAATGTCCTCATGATCTGTGCAGCATTTGCATTTGTTGCAGCGTTGATAGCAGGCGTTATTCCCTGATTGGGAACAGCCTAAGCCATTAGACGGCATCGGTTTTTGAGGATGAACCGATCCGTTTCACTTAAAAGAAAAGCCCGGTTTCAGACCGGGCTTTTTTCATTTCAGGCGACTTCCAACTGGGCTTCAGTTTTAGGCCGAATACCGATCATGTGGCAGATTGCGTATGGAAGGTCAGCTCGGTTCATCGTGTAGAAATGGAAGTCCTGCACGCCGCGTTCGATCAGATCCATGACCTGTTCGGCAGCAATGGCTGCTGCAACCAGCTGATGGGTCTGCGGGTCATTATCCAGCCCGTCAAAGCGCTCTGCCAGCCAAGCCGGGATATGCGTTGCTGACCGTGCGCAGAAATTGCGAACCTGCTTGAAATTATGGACCGGCAGAACACCTGGAACGATCGGGATATAGATACCCGCACGGCGCACACGCTCGACATAACGCTCATAGAGATCATTATCGAAGAAGAACTGCGTGATGGCGCGCGTTGCACCATTATCGACCTTGCGCTTGAGCATATCGATATCGGTCGCAAAATCCGGGCTTTCCGGATGCTTTTCAGGATAGGCCGAAACAGAAATGTCGAAGTCAGCAAGCTTGCGCAGACCACCGACGAGCTCAGCGCCATTCTGATAGCCACCCGGCGTCGGAACATATTTCTCGCCGATACCGGCAGCCGGATCACCACGCAGCGCTACGAAGCGATTGACGCCAAGCGCTGCGAACTCCTGCGCCACGCGATCAACTTCCTCACTGGTCGCATCAACACAGGTGAGATGCGCAGCAGGCTGGACATCTGTTTCTTTCAGAATACGTGCAACCGTGCGAATCGTGCGCTCACGCGTAGAACCACCCGCACCATAGGTCACGGAGACAAATTCCGGCTTTAGCGGCGCAAGCCGCGTTACCGTCTCCCACAGGCGCTGTTCCATTTCTTCCGACTTGGGCGGGAAGAATTCGAACGAAACCCGGGTGGTCTGGCCGATATCTGGTCGGCGGGAAAGACCATAGAAACCCATCAAACTGTCTCCGTCATGCTTTCATTGCGCGAAGCCGGATCAGCAATCAGCACACGCGGATCACGGGCAAGCCAGAGCTTTACCGTCAATCCGTCATCGCCATTGGCAACCTTCGGCCCCAATTCAGTCGTTGTGTCGGGCTCAAGCCCTGTTTCTTTCAACCAGCCGAGCATCTGTTCATCGCTGAAGCCAAGCCTCAAATGCGCGTGTTCTTCGCGCAGAAACTCAAGCTTATGCGGTGCAAAATCGACAATCAGCAGCCTGCCGCCGGGGCGCAGCGCACGCGTTGCCTCGCGAATAGCAGCCTGCGGATCATCAAGAAAATGCAGAACCTGATGGATGGTTACGAGATCGAAATTCTCACGTTCGACGGGCAGTGCATAAACATCGCCCTGTCGCACTTGCGCATTGCTCACCGTTGCAAGGTCAAGATTAGCACGCGCCACGGCAAGCATGTCGCGATTGATATCAATGCCAAGGCCGCGAGAATAAAGCGGTGAAAACAGTTCCAGCAATCGACCAGTGCCGGTGCCGACATCAAGCATCGCCTGAAATGGCTTATCACCCACAATGGTCTTGAGCGCCGCTTCCACGGCATTCTCAGACACATGAAGCTTGCGAATTTCATCCCAGCTTCCGGCATTCGCACTGAAATAGGCCGCAGCCTTTTCCTGACGATTGGATTTGACCTGTGAGAGCCGCTCCAGATCACGCTCAATCAGCGCATCCGTCGCATCGAGCCGGACGAGAAGATTGCGTGCAACCTCGCCGCAAAGCGCGTTATCGGAAAGCCGGAAATAGGCCCAGGCACCTTCCTGATAACGGTCGATCAGATCAGCTTCACCGAGCAGCTTGAGATGGCGCGACACGCGCGGCTGCGACTGGCCAAGAATTGTGGTCAGGTCAGACACCGTCAAATCGCCCTTGGAAAGAAGCGCAAGGATGCGTAAGCGGCTTGGCTCGGCCACCGCTTTTAAAACATCCACCATCTGATCAAGCTGCAAACGCAATCCGCAACCTCCACGCTCTAAAACATATAAAGATATGTTTATGTGAATTACGATAATGACGCAAGCAGTTTTCGCAAACCCATACACAGCAAAACTGTCACCCGGTTCGGGTAGCCGTTTGAGCAGAATGGTAGCTAGGTTATGATTATATCGAATCTTGCTGCAGGCAGGAAAGGAAGACCGCCATGGGTGCAAGCACTGTACGACAGAAGGCAATTGCAAAATCGCTCACGCTTTTGCTTCCCGCGATTCCTTATTCAGATTCGGAGCCAATCCGAACCGCAGCACTTGCGCCTCATATGAAGACACTCCCGCCCTCAGTGGCCGTCTGGCTTGCAACGGTCGCGCATGTTCGCCACGCGCATACGGACTACGACACTCTGCGCGATGACGGATACGATAAGGATTCAGCGCGTTTCTTTGTGCTGGATGACATCAACAAAAAGCTAACCGAATGGCGCGCCACACGTCTCGTCACCGCTGATGATGATGAGAAGGTAGAAATGTAAACGCCGCCCGAAGGCGGCGTCTAACACGTTCAGGTATCAGTGGGTTCCATGACCCTGCAAATAACCGTGTTTGCGCGGATCAGGCATGACCAGACCGACGATGAACACGATCACCATCATGATGGTTACATACCAGAAGAACCCGCTTTCAAAGCCGGCCTTCTTGAACCATAGCGCCACATATTCGGCAGTACCGCCGAAGATTGCATTGGCAATGGCGTAGGAAAAACCTACACCCAAAGCACGCACTTCAGCCGGAAACAGTTCCGATTTCACGATGCCGCCAATCGACGTGTACATGCTCACAATTGCCGAAGCGATGGCGATATAGACAAATGCCATTGTCGGGCTTTGCACAGAGCCAAGCACTGTGAGCAAAGGAATAGTCGTCAACACCGATACGCCGCCAAAGGCGATCATCATCGGTTTGCGACCAACCTTGTCGGAGATATAGCCAAACAGCGGCTGCATGAGCATGAATGCAAACAGCGCGACCGTCATAACCTCGCTGGCCGTTTCCTTGTTCATACCGGCGGTATTGACCAGATATTTCTGCATATAGGTCGTGAACGTATAGAAGGTCAGCGAACCGCCAGCCGTGAAGCCCACAACGACCAGAAATGCCTTGCGGTGATGCTTCCAGATCGTCGCAAAACTACCCGCAGCCTTGCTGTTACGTGACTCTTCGGTTGAAGTCTCGTGCAGTGTACGGCGCAGATAAAGCGCGACGATTGCAGCCAGACCGCCAATAGCAAACGGGATACGCCAGCCCCATTCATGCAGCTGTTCTGGAGTCAGGAAGAACTGCAGAATGACCAGCACCAGAACAGCAAGAAGCTGACCGCCAATGAGCGTCACATACTGGAACGACGAGAAGAAACCGCGACGCCCGGCAAGAGCCACTTCACTCATGTAAGTGGCAGTGGTGCCATATTCTCCACCAACCGACAGGCCCTGCAACAGTCGCACCAGCAAAAGAAGAAGCGGTGCCCAAAGGCCGATGGACTCATAAGTCGGAAGGATAGCAATAGCAAAAGAACCAAGACACATCATGCTGACCGAAATCAGCATAGAAGTACGGCGACCGAGCTTGTCCGCGAGCCGACCAAACAGCCAACCGCCAATCGGGCGCATAAGAAAACCGGCTGCGAAAATCGCCGCCGCGTTCAGCAGCTGACTGGTCTGATCTTCAGCCGGGAAAAACTGTGATGCAAAGTAAAGTGCGCCGAAAGAATAGACATAGAAGTCGTACCATTCGACCAGATTGCCGGAGGCGCTCGCAACGATCGCATAAATCCGGCGGCGCGTATCGTGAGCGTCGTGTTTCTCTTCGATCTCACCATTGGCATCGCTGTGCATTTCTGCATTGCTCATTCTGAAACTCCCGATAGCAGCCGAAAACGGGGAAACGACTGCATGATCACTTGCCTTGCTTGGGAGAGAGCAAAACCAGTAATCGTTGATCTCTAAATCAATATATTCGGCAGGTCGGTCGGGCCTCAGATTTCAGTCTGCAAGTCTGCATGGTTCGACCAAAAGCCGCACAGTCTCTGAAGCTAACCTTGACGCAACATCTTTGAAAAACAGATGTCACCACTCCCAATCAAGCGATCCCAGCGGGCATCAAAAATTGTTTGGAATTACCTCCGATATCGCAAAATCATAGGAGCAATATCGTTTGTATGCAATCTATTATCATGCACTACTATTGGATTAGAAACTCTTCAGCAGGAGCATAAGCATTTGAACTTTAAATATTTTACCGGATAAGCGATTTGCAGACCCGGTAAAATCTTTGTGAAAGACGGTCTCCGCAACAGACGAGAGAAGACTCGCTAAAGCGTTTTGTTATTTTCTGGCAACGATGAAAATTCGTGGGAAGCGCAGCAGCACACGACCATCATTCAGCGTTGGATAGAATTCCAGAAGACGCGATTTGTATGCTTTCAAAAATTCGCGCTGCTCATCATCATCCAATGGATCAAGGAAGGGACGCAGACCGGTGGATTTCACCCACTCAATGATAGCGTCCACATCAGCCAGCTGATGATTGTAAACCACATGCCAGATATCAACACGGGAAGCATGATCAATCAGCGCATTGTAATAATCGGCGACAGGCGGCAGAGGCCCCCTTCCCTTATTGCCAATCTTCGCGGCGAAGGGTTCGGACCTGGCAACTTCACGCATCAATACGTGGGTTGGCTCTGCCATATTATCCGGCATTTGCACCGCGAGATAAGCGCCAGTCCGGAGCTGCGACAAAAGCCTTTGCATCTGCTCTTTATGATCAGGAATCCACTGAAAAACCGCATTGGAAAACAGCACATCCGTCTCAACGTCAGGCTCAAACTTCGTCAGATCACCCAGAGAAAAATCAACCTGTGGCAAGCGCTGTTTGGCTTTCTCGATCATATCCGGCGACGTGTCGAAACCCGAGACTTTTGCATTCGGCCAACGATTGGCGAGAAGCTCGGTGGAGTTTCCGGGACCGCAACCGATATCGACCACCTTGCGCGGACTATCGATCATAATCTGCGCTAGAAGATCAGCTGCCGGGCGGCTACGTTCATCTTCAAACTTCAGATATTGCTTTGCGGACCAGTCTTTCATTTTCCACTCCTCATTACACCCTCACAATTCGTGAGAGTTAAGCACATGCGGTCAAACAAAAAGGCCGGTGCGATGCACCGGCCTTTGATTTCTTAGCGCGTCAGCGGCTTGTAGGTTACCCGCTTCGGATTGACGCTTTCAGGTCCAAGACGGCGGACCTTGTCAGCTTCGTAATCCTCGAAGTTGCCTTCGAACCATTCAACATGGCTATCGCCTTCAAAAGCGAGGATGTGCGTTGCCAGACGATCGAGGAACATACGATCGTGGGAGATGATAACAGCGCAGCCAGCATACTTTTCAAGCGCATCTTCGAGCGCTGCCAGCGTTTCCGTATCAAGATCGTTGGTTGGTTCGTCGAGGAGCAGAACGTTGCCGCCTGCCTGAAGCATCTTGGCAAGGTGCACGCGGTTACGCTGACCACCGGACAGATTGCCAACCTTGGCCTGCTGATCGCCGCCCTTGAAGTTGAACGCACCGCAATAAGCGCGGGAGTTCATTTCAAACTTGCCAAGCTTGATAATGTCGTTGCCGCCAGAAATTTCTTCCCAGACATTCTTGTTTGGGTCGAGGTGATCGCGGCTCTGATCGACATAACCAAGATGAACCGTATCGCCGATGCGGATCGAACCGGAATCCGGCTTTTCCTGACCCGTAATCATCTTGAAGAGCGTCGACTTACCGGCACCGTTTGGACCGATAACACCAACGATACCGCCCGGAGGCAGCTTGAAGGTAAGGTTTTCAATCAGCATACGGTCGCCAAACGATTTGGTCAGACCTTCTGCTTCAATAACCACCTGACCAAGACGCTCACCAGCCGGGATCAGAATCTGGGCATCACCCGGACGCTGATTATTGGCAGCTTCGACCAGCTGGTCATAGGCCTTGATACGTGCCTTCGACTTGGACTGACGCGCTTTCGGGCTCGCAGCAATCCACTGGCGTTCACGCTCAAGTGCCTTCTGACGGGAATCGTCTTCACGACCTTCCTGAATCATGCGCTTGGACTTGGCTTCCAGATAGGCAGAGTAGTTGCCTTCATAAGGAATGCCGCGACCGCGATCGAGTTCGAGAATCCAGCCTGTGACATTGTCAAGGAAGTAGCGATCGTGCGTGATGAGCAGGACAGCGCCTTCATATTCACGCAGATGCTTTTCCAGCCAGGCGGTGGTTTCAGCGTCAAGGTGGTTGGTCGGTTCGTCGAGCAGCAGCAGATCAGGCTTCGAAAGAAGCAGCTTGCAAAGCGCCACACGACGACGTTCACCACCTGAAAGCTTGGTGACATCAGCATCAGCAGGCGGGCAGCGCAGAGCTTCCATCGCCATTTCAACCTGGCTGTCCAGATCCCAGAGGTTCTGGCTGTCGATAACGTCCTGAAGAGCCGCACCTTCGTCTGCGGTTTCATCAGAATAATTCATCATCAGCTCATTATAACGGTCGAGAATGGCTGTCTTGTCAGCCACACCTTCCATCACATTGCCGAGTACGGTCTTTTCAGGATCAAGATGCGGCTCCTGAGCAAGATAGCCACAAGTCGCACCTTCAGCGAGCCAGGCCTCGCCGGTATAATCCTTGTCCATACCGGCCATGATCTTGAGGATCGTCGACTTACCGGCGCCGTTTGGACCAAGAATACCGATCTTCGCATCTGGATAGAATGACAGGTGAAGGTTTTCGATAACCTTCTTAGCGCCGTAGGCCTTATTCAGCCCGGACATATGATAGATGAATTGGCGTGCCATAAAGCGCGTCGTCTCCACGAGTTAGAGAGCGTGTACGACTATTCGGTCGAACCGCAGATAAAATTCTGAAGGCTATGTAGGCGAAATAGAGCGCGGAAGCAAATATCATCGCGCAAAGTCCAAATGGAAATATGCCTTGATAAAATGAAACCGGGCGCGGATATTTCCGTCACCCGGTTTCCCCTCTGGCCACTATTCGAGAAAGTATCCTCCCTTTCACCGAATAGCCTGCTAGTTATGCCTTAACGACTGGAATTCGACACCCCTGAATTCTCTTCAAAACTCCGTCCATATCCCCTGATAAAGATAGATTTGCCTAAGATTTCGCGGTTTTCAAGCGGAATTTGCTCAAAAAATACAAATGCCTAAAATTAGTTCATTCAACCTTGGGATGCCTTTTTTAAAGACGCTACCAAAAGACAATTTGACTATTTGCGCAGCATAAATTCAGATGATCCCATGTTATTTGAAACCATCAATCGCTTGCCCCTCTCAGACGGAACCGAACTGCCATACCGTCAGTCGTTGTCCGCTGTGCAAGACGCCCCAAAGGCTATCGTGCATATCTGCCATGGGCTTGCCGAACATTCGGCTCGTTATGCGCGCTTCGCAAAGGCGCTTAATCACGCGGGCTACCACGTCTATGCACATGATCACCGTGGTCATGGTGCAAACATAGGTTCTCATGCACCAAGAGGAATGTTTGCACAAAAAGACGGCCATAGAGTGGCCATCGACGATATTCTCGCACTAAACCGCCATATTCATGTGGCCCATCCCGGCGTACCTGTGGTTTTATTCGGCCACTCGATGGGTGGACTTATCGCACTGAACTATGCGCTTGCACATTCAGATACCATCGATGCAGCTGCAGTCTGGAATGCCAATTTCAATGGCGGCATCGAAAACAGTGCTGCCATGGCACTTCTGAAGGCGGAGCGGATGTTCAAGGGCTCCGACGTTCCAAGCTCTATTCTGCCGAAGCTCACCTTCCGCGCATGGGGAGCATCCATTCCCGGCCATAAAACGCCTTTCGACTGGCTCTCGCGCGATCCGGCAGAGGTTGAAGCCTATGTGAATGATCCGCTCTGCGGCTTCGACGCGAGTGTTGCACTCTGGATCGACGTGTTCCGTATGATGAAAGCCGGCGCAACCGACAGCAATTTTGCGGGTATCCGCAAAGATTTGCCTTTCAATCTGGTTGGAGGCACTCAGGATCCTGCAACAGACAAGGCCAAAGCGACGCGTAAACTTGCGGACAGAATGCAGGGCATGGGCTTCAGCAAGGTCACTTGCACGATTTACCCCGGCACGCGCCACGAAAGCCTCAATGACATCAACCGGGATGAAGTGACGCAGAATTTTCTGGATTGGCTTGCAGAGGTACTTCCGTCTGGACATATGTCGGAGTAAAAGCGGCTGACAAACAACTATCCGGTCCAACTCACGATTTCTTGAAACACTTGGTTTGCCCGGCAATCAATGTTATGGAGCCCGCCTTGCGCGCTACAGGGCACCTGTACTGAGATATTAAGCACACGATTTTACGGCAAATGCGCAAGGAATGAAGGAAGCTCCGCTTGGCAACACCAACGATTTCTGTGGTCATCCCCTGCCGCAATGAGGCCGACAATCTCGCTTTTCTGCTCGACGAAGTCGATAGCGCCATGCTGGGTCGCGCGTATGAAGTGATTGTCGTTGACGATGGCTCGACAGATTCCACCAGCGATGTGCTGGCTGGTCGCATCCATGCAGGCAAGCCGCTGCGCCATATCCGCCACGACCGTTCATCCGGACAGAGCGCTGCATTGCGCTCCGGTGTTTTCGCAGCTCGTGGTCAGATTGTTGTGACGATGGACGGCGACGGACAGAATAATCCAGCCTATCTGCCAGCACTTGCAGACGCTTTGATCAATGCAGGCCCGGCTTTTGGTATCGCCGCCGGTCAGCGTCTCAAGCGCACCGACACCAAACTCAAGCAGCTTTCCTCACGCTTTGCCAACAATCTGCGCGGCGCGATCCTGAAGGACAAGACGCGCGATTCCGGTTGCGGCCTCAAAGCACTGCACACTGAACTTTTCCGCCAGTTGCCATTTTTTGACGGCTGGCATCGTTATCTGCCAGCGCTGGCCCTGCGTGAAGGCTTTGATGTCGTCCACATCGATGTCACCGACCGCGAACGCCGCCATGGCAAATCCAACTACGGCATTCTCGACCGTGGCCTGCGCGGCATTCTCGACCTTTATGGCGTATGGTGGCTGCGCAAGCGTCGCAAGGTTGTGCCGCGCGTGACGGAGATTACCCATGACTGATATTTTCAACAGCCTCGCTCAATGGCTGCACGATGTGTTCGTCGCACAATGGGACGGCTGGATCATTCTTGGCTTTATTGCACAGGCCTGTTTCACCATGCGCTTCGTCGTGCAGTGGCTGGCATCTGAGAAGGCCAAGAAAAGTGTTATGCCGGTAGCATTCTGGTTCTTTTCGCTGTTTGGCGGCGCGTTGCTGCTGATTTATGCGATCCAGCGCAAGGACCCGGTCTTCATCGCGGGCCAGGCTCTGGGCCTTATCGTTTATGTCCGCAATCTCTGGCTGATTGCCAACGAGAAGAAGCGCGTGGCAGCGGCTGACTAGTTCGCTGTTCACAGCTCAAAATCAAAACGCCGATCTGATGAGTTCAGATCGGCGTTTTTGTTTTAGCTACTGGATTTTTAGAGTCCGCCCCACTGAGCGATAATCAAGTCCGGTTCCGGCCACATCATCGGCTTTATAGACATTGCGAAGATCAATCAGCACATTGCCTTCCATCGCATTGGCGACACGCTTCAGATCCAGTGCGCGATAGGCATTCCATTCGGTGAGCAGCGCCACAACGCCTGCGCCTTTTGCGGCCTCATAGGCGGAGCTGCACCAGGTCACATCCGGCAACACTGCCTTTGCAGCATCCATCGCTTCCGGATCGTGCGCACGAACAGAGAGGCCAGCCTTCTGGATAGCCGCAATGATATCGAGCGACGGCGATTCACGAATATCGTCCGTGTTCGGTTTGAAGGCGACACCAAGCACAGCAACCGTATTCGCGCCGCTTTCGCGAGCCGCTGTAACGATGCGCTCTGCCATTGCTTGCTTGCGCGCCTCGTTGACCGAAATCACTTCCTCGATCAGCGACTGCGGCGCATCGTATTTCTTGCCGGTTGCAGCAAAGGCGCGTGTGTCCTTCGGGAAGCAGGAACCGCCAAAGCCCGGGCCAGCATGGAGGAATTTCGAACCGATGCGGTTATCCATACCGATGGCGCGCGCGACTTCCTGCACATTACCGCCGGTCTTTTCGCAAAGATCGGCTACCTGATTGATGAAAGTTACCTTCATCGCAAGAAAAGCGTTGGCCGCATATTTGATGATTTCCGCGTTCTCCAGCGACGTGACCACCATCGGCGTTTCACGCAGATAAAGCGGACGATAAAGCCGCTGCATCGCAGCCTTACCACGCTCATCATCAACACCGACGACAACGCGATCAGGGCGCATGAAATCTTCAATCGCAGAGCCTTCACGCAGGAATTCAGGATTTGAAACCATCGAAAAGGCAACGCCCGGACGCGCTTGCGCGATACGATCACGAATGCGCGCATTGGTGCCAACAACAACGGTCGATTTGATGACGACCACCGCCCCCGGCTTCATGGCAGCAGCAATTTCATCGGCTGCTGCCTCAATATGTTGCAGATCGGCCTCGCCATCGCCACGCCGCGACGGCGTGCCAACGGCGATCAGGATGACATCGGCATCGGCAACGCTGCTCGCCAGATCAGTGCTGAACTCGAGCCGCCCGTCACGAATATTCCGGCCCATAAGCTCATCAAGTCCCGGCTCGAATATCGTAACCTTACCCGCTTCAAGCCGTTCGATGATCGACGGATTCTTGTCGACACAGGTGACGTGAAAGCCAAATTCGGCAAAACACACGCCCGAAACCAGACCCACATAGCCCGTCCCGATCATCGCCAGCTTCATAAGTTTAGACCTTTTTGTTCATCGCAAGCCTGCTGAATCAGTTGAGATTTCGGTTATGGCCTGTCGAAAATGTTGGTTTTCGAGACCCGGAGCGCAGCGTACTTTGGGGTACGTGAGCACCGGAAGCTCAAAAACCGACATTTGCAGACGGCCAGAGCCGGAATATCGCTAGGTTCAGAGCCACTTATCATAATCTGATACCAGCAGATGTACTGGCTGTTCGTTTTCTTCAATATTGGAAAAACGTCCGATCGGCTCACGGAAAATATTATCCGTCAGATCGTCGTTCACTGTCGATACTTCACCGATCAGCACATCGGCGCCCTCACCCCAAAAAGCGTGCCAGTTGCCCGGCAGAAGCGTAACGCTTTCACCCGGCCTCAGCTTCAGATGAGCACCGGCCTTTTGCGTCACAAGGCGGCCATCGGTTGCAACCGTTACATCGGTTTCTTCATCGACGCTGCCATCGGCGCGCGAATTGAAGAGTTCCAGTACCAACGTGCCACCACCGCGATTAATGATGTCTTCTGCTTTCACCACATGACGATGCATCGGCGAAAGCTGATTCTTGCGCGAGATCATGATCTTTTCGGCATAAAGCATACCGCCACCGCGCTTGAGGTCTTCGGCATTGCCGTTGCGCGTGGTGAAGAGGAACAGACCAAGATCCGCAAACTTGCCCTGACCGTAATCCGTAATGTCCCAGCCAAGACGACCATCGAGAATGGCCTTTGCATCGCTCGAAGTGCGCGTTTTCAGCTCTTCTGGCGACCAATAAGCAAAAGGAGGCATGACGTAGCCAAAGGAACGAATGAAGGCGTCGCTCTCGCGGATAATCTCATTGATTTCTGAACGTTTCATGGCCTCTGAACCTCCCATGGAATGAAACCGAATATATTTCGCAGTTTGGTAACTGCCTTTTTAGCCTCTTGGCAATCCCACAAGAGAGAGTCTCACACAATTGCGAAGTCCGGCATCATTCTCAGCGCGTCATTTTGGAGCATATCCCGAAAAGTATGAAGCGGTTTTCGGACAAGATACGCGTCGAAACAACGAGTTAGAGCACCGATCAGCTGGACGCGGATCGAAGCACGCTCTGGCGTGTCGTCTTTACGCGAAAATCATGTCGCATCCCAATGCGCGTTTAGAACATTTCGATGATTGAATCATGACAACGGGAGCCAGTCTGAACATCCGCAGATGAACAGACAAGCCATTGAGATAACGGGAAAAGCCGTGCTTCCGGAGGATTAAGGGAACACCGGATCGGGCCAAGGTCGCTGAGAGAACAGCAAAAGGCCAATCCAACGACAGAACACAGAGGGTTCGAGGCTATGGACGTTCGCAACGAAATGCTGGGGCTTTTGACCGGGCGCGACCCAAATTTCAGCCTGGAGCAGAAATTTTATACTGATCCGGATTTCTACAAGCTTGATCTGGAAAACATCTTCTATCGCGACTGGCTGTTTGTCGGCCACGATTGCGAGCTGCCAAAAACCGGCTCTTACATGACCGTTCAGGTCGGCGCATACCCTGTCGTCATCGTGCGAGATGCTCAGGGTGGCATCCGCGCGTTCCACAATTCCTGCCGCCATCGCGGCTCACGTATCTGCTCCGCCGAAAAAGGCACCGCAGCGAAGCTCGTCTGCCCTTACCACCAGTGGACCTACGAACTCGATGGCCGCCTGCTGTTTGCTCGTCAGGTTGGCCCGGATTTCAAGCCTGCCGAATATGGTTTGAAGCAGGTTCACTGCGAAAACGTCGCGGGCTATATCTATGTCTGCCTTGCAGACGAAGCGCCGGACTTCAATGGCTTCCGCAATCTCGTTGAGCCTTATCTCGCACCGCACAATATCAAGGATGCAAAGGTCGCCTTTGAAAGCTCGATCATCGAGAAAGGCAACTGGAAGCTCGTATGGGAAAACAACCGCGAGTGCTATCACTGCGCAGCCAACCATCCTGAGCTTTGCCGCACCTATCCTGAAGCACCAAGCGCTACTGGCGTTCAGGGTGTGATGGAAGACCCGGAAATCAACCAGCTCTGGAAGAACTGCGCCTCCATCGGCCTTCCTGCTGAGTTTAACATGTCGGAAGACGGCCGCTATCGCATCACCCGAATCCCGCTTCTGCGCGATGCCGTGAGCTACACCATGTCGGGCAAACCAGCCGTCAAGAAGCCTTTGAGCGATCAGGTAGCGGGTAACACTAATATCGGCGCGATGCTGCTCTTCAACTATCCATCGACCTGGAACCACCTGATGGTCGATCATGCCATCTCGTTCCGCGTGCTGCCAATCAGCGCCGAGGAAACCATGGTGACGACAAAGTGGCTGGTTCACAAGGATGCGGTTGAAGGCGTTGATTACGACCTTGATGAGCTAACCCATGTATGGATCCAGACCAATGATCAGGATCGCCAGATCGTGGAAGAAAATGCCGTGGGCATTCGCTCACCCGCTTACCAGCCCGGCCCTTATTCGGTCGAGCATGAAGGTGGCGTGATGCAGTTCCTCGAATGGTACACCAACACTGTCACACCTCGCCTGAAGGGTGAAACGGCAAAGCTTAGCCGCGTCGCATAAACTGTAATACGTATTGAAGAAGTGAGAAGGCCATGCAGCCTCTGAAATATCTGGACGAGATGCTGCCGTGGAACGACAGGTTGCAGATGCTGCAATGCATCTCGGCCATCGAAGAAGCGCCAGACGTTATGACCTTCTCCTTCAAAACGCTGGAGGACAACTGGTTCCGCTATACGCCGGGCCAGTTCGTCACTCTTGAACTGCCGATTGAACGGGCCGATGGATTAGGGCCGGTGCTGCGAACCTACACGCTGTCATCGACCCCTTCGCGGCCCTATCATATCTCAGTCACCGTCAAAGCGCAGAAAGATAGCATCGGCACGCGCTGGATGCTCGACCATCTGCGCCCGCCGATGACCATCAAAGCCTATGGCCCAAATGGCGACTTTTCGCTCGCCAATCATCCGAGTGAAAAATATCTCTTCATTTCGGCTGGCTCCGGCATCACACCAATGGTTTCGATGACGCGCTGGCTGTTTGATTGCGCACCGGCAACCGATGTTGCCTTCATCAATTGCGCGCGCTCCCCGGATGACATCATCTTCCGCAAAGAGCTTGAATTGCTCTCTGGCCGCATGGAAGCCATGCGCCTTGCATTCATCGTCGAGCAGTCATCCGCCCGCCATGTCTGGCCCGGCCTGCATGGGCGTATCGACCGTGCCCGGCTCGAACTGCTGGCGCCGGATTTTCTGCATCGCAAAGTTTTCTGCTGCGGTCCTGAGCCGTTCATGAATGGCGTGCGTGGCCTTTTGGAGCAATCCGGCTTCAACATGGCCAACTATCATCAGGAAAGCTTCCAGCCTGCGACCGAAATCTCTGCCGTGCCAGTGCCTTCTGCTCTGGCGGTGGATACACCGGCGGCTCCGGTAAAGCCCGCTGTCGCACCAGCCAGCGTCGTCTTCAGCCTGTCCGGCGTTGAAGTCGAATGCACCGAGAATGACACAATCCTGCTGGCAGCGCGCAATGGCGGGCTCAAAATTCCGAGCGCCTGCGAGTTCGGCATCTGTGGCACCTGCAAGGTCAAATGCGTCGGCGGTGAAACCGAAATGAACCACAATGGCGGCATTCGTGACGACGAGATCGCGGAAGGCTACATACTTGCCTGTTGCAGCCGTCCGCGTGGTCGTGTCGAAATTGATGCCTGACTAGGCTTTTTTCAAAAACTCAGTACGCAGCACGAGGCCTTTGACCTGTTTTGTGCTGCAATCAACCTCGTCTGGATTTCCGGTCAGACGAATGCCCTTGACCAGCGTACCACGCTTGAGCGTGGTTGATGTTCCTTTGACCTTCAAATCCTTAATAAGCGTAACGGAATCGCCGTCGTTCAGCTGCGTTCCGTTGCTGTCGCGCGTGATTTCATCGGTCATAACTACCCCCTGTTCACGTAAAGAAAGTAGGTAGGTAGCACCAAAGACAATGTAATACCAGAACGCGGATATTTGCTGGCAAGCACCCTTGCCGCTGATTATAATCGCATCAAAGCAGTCAGGAGCATTTTATGATCGGTCATGCCCTTCTCGTCGTTGATGTGCAAAATGATTTCTGCCCGGGTGGTGCACTGGCTGTCGATAAGGGCGATGAAATTCTGCCCGCTATCAACCGGCTGATCGATGAGAGCGAACATGTCATTCTGACACAGGACTGGCACCCTGCGGGTCACTCAAGCTTTGCCACAAGCCATTCTGGTAAGAAGCCATTCGACACCATCGATATGCCTTATGGCCCACAAACATTATGGCCCGATCACTGTGTGCAAGGCACGCATGGAGCCGATTTTCATCCGGACTTGCATTGGACGCGCGCGCAGCTCGTTATTCGCAAAGGCTTCCGCATTGGCGTAGACAGCTATTCCTCTTTTTATGAAAACGACCGGCAGACGCCGACCGGCCTGTCGGGCTACTTGCGTGATCGCAACATTGGCTCTCTGACAATCGCCGGACTGGCAACCGATTTCTGCGTTGCCTATTCCGCGCTCGACGCCGTGTCACATGGCTTTCATGTGCGCGTTCGGCTCGACGCATGTCGCGGCATCGACATAGGCGGATCAATGGACACCATGCTCGATCAAATGCAAAAGGCGGGCGTTGAACTCATCAACGAACCCGCCCTTGCATCTCATTTCATCTGATTATTTTTCGATCTCGCCATCTGGCAGGACGACATAAATCAGCACGGCAATGATGGTGATGAAGAAGCGGAAGGCGGATTCGATACCGTTCCAGGTTGAAGACATCCACATACCGAACCATTCGCCGCCAATCGACATGAAGCCTACCTGCCAGACGAGGAAGCCAACAGACAGGCCAGCAATTGCCCATTTCTTTGAGTGATTGAAGCTCTTTGCATCACCACTCAGGCGACCGAACATGGCAAACGCGCCAATCCAGCAAAGAATTGCCGTCAATGTCTCTGCCGCGATAATCAGAATGTATCCGGCATTATGTAGGAAATTGCTGTCGATCGCGCGATATTTGATGGTTGCATCCGGAAAGATCGTATCCATCAGAAGCACATGCTGGACGAAAGCAAAATTGCTTCCGTAGTCTGTGATATTGCCGAACGAAACGAGTGTTGCGAAGAAAGCGATTGCCGCGACGAAGGCGGTTTTGCTCAAACGAGTAACGACCATGGAAGACCCCTCTCCAAAAAAGTCGTAGCCGCTGGCTTATAGGCTTGCGGCATATGCTGATATGCTCCGGCCTATCAGCGCCGGGAGCTCACCAAAGCTCGCTAACTCTGCTGATTCCGTCAAGCCTCAAGAAAAAAGGAGGCTTTCGCCTCCCTTTCTCGTTTCGCTTGTAAGCCGTTTATCAATGCAGTGCCGCTTCGTCGGCCTCATTCTGCCATTCCGGGTTTTTCTTGTTGTAGCGAATGGATGACAGCAGCGAGAGACCGATCAGCACTGCGCCGATCAGACCAGTGATAACTTCCGGAATGTGGACCAGCGTCTGCACATACATGATCACGGCCAGCACCATAATCGCGTAAAAAGCGCCGTGCTCAAGATAGCGATACTGGCCGAGCGTCTTACGCTCCACCAGCATAATGGTGAGCGAACGCACATAGAACGCACCGATGCCAAGACCAATTGCAATCACAAACAGATTGGTGGTGAGCGCAAAGGCACCGATCACACCATCAAAAGAGAAGCTGGCATCCAGCACTTCAAGATAGATGAAAGCGCCAAGACCGCCGCGATGAACCATGTCCACCTGTTCCTGCGAAGCGTCGAGCACTTCGCCCAGGCCCTCAACTGCAAGGAAGGTCAGCAGACCGAACAACGCTGCGACTAGAAATGTGTGCGAATGCTCGGCATCAAGCTGATAGGAGAAGAAGAGAATGAGTGCGACGGCAACGCCGATTTCAACACCCTGAACCGACGCGAACTTCGACATGCGGCTCTCGATGATCTTGACCCAATGCACATCTTTCTCGACGTCGAAAAAGTATTTCATGCCAACCATCAGCAGGAATGTGCCGCCAAAGGCAGCGATGCCCGTGTGGGACTCGGCAATGACCCGCGCATATTCATTAGGCTGCCAAATGGCGAGTTTCAGTGCGGAAATCGGGTCTGTCCACATGGCAACCGCAACGATTGCCAGCGGGAAGATGATCCGCATACCGAAAACGGCGATGATAATACCCCAGGTCAGGAACCGATGCTGCCACTTGGGCGTCATGTCACGCAGAATGCGTGCATTCACAATGGCATTGTCGAATGAAAGGGAAATTTCGAGAACACTCAGCACCGCACAGATGATGAAGACGGAGACCATGCCCCCAACGGTGCCGGTTGTCGAATAGCCAAGCCAGAGAGCGCAGAGAAGTCCAATGACCGTGAAAATCGCAGGCCAAATGAAATATTTATAAGTGGTCATCGGAAACCATCTGATTTTTATGTTTATGAGGCAGGCCGAACTATCGATCTGGCAAGGAGCCAGACAAACGGCATCCTCCTGCGGGAGTTCTTCTTTATGTAAGAAGCGACACCGCGGCGGACAAGAAAAACAATGGCGAAATTGTGTTCACGAAAAAACGCAAGCTTCAAGATTGCGTGATCGTTAACGGTCGCACTTCATTGCTAGCAAAAAGCCGCATGGTTTTCGTGGTTATTTGTCATAGACTTATCGACATCAGAGGCAGAAACCATGTCATCCGGATAGGAAGTTTACTATGATAACAGGGCCGCAATGCCGTGCAGCACGCGCACTCGTAGAATTCTCTCGCGAGCGACTGGCACAACTATCGGGTATCGACACCGGAACCATTGAACAGTTCGAACGGAAGCTCGGAACGCCTTCCGATAAACAAATACAGGCGCTGCAAGATACGCTGGAGAAGGTGGGCGCTCAGTTTATCTGGGAGAACGGTGGTGGACTTGGCGTGCGTCTGAAATTTAGCCGCTCCGAAGCAAAACGAATTGCCAATCTCGAAAACGAGGGCGGAGTGGTCGGTTACGACGACGTACCATAATTATAGCATTTCCAGCAAAAGTGCGAAGCGGTTTTGCGTCGGATAATGCGTAAAAACAAATAGTTACAGCGGTTCCAACGATTCTTTCTTAACTGGAACCGCTGTAAAAGGGCGACCCGATCGGCCGCCCTTATTTTCGGAGTTCTTACCAGATTACTTTTTCTCAATGAGTGAAGCTGGCTCAAGCTTAGGATGCATCTTGATCGTCTGCATATCCTTGGCATCGAGGTCCAGATCTTTGAACGAAACACCGCGAAGAACCGGATCATCGTAAGTCTTGATGTAATAGACCTGGTTCTTCAAATCGCCGATTGTGCTCCACTGTGTATATTCAGCAGGCGTATTCGGCTCTTCGATCCAGCCTTTTGGAATGTCGAAGTTATTGACGATATGCTCAGCAAGTCGCACGCTTTCGACGCCACTGGCAACCGGTTTGGCTGACAGGACATAAGCGCTAGCACGGACGAAACGCGATGGTGGTGTCGTATCGCCCGGAATACCCAACATGCCTGAGCCCTCGCCAAGCGGAGTGATTTCAGCCCCGAGGATTTTCACTGGCTTCGCATTATTCGGCGACAATTTGACGTAATTCCGGAGATTGGTCATGTGCCAATCGAACGAAGGTGAATTCGTCATCACGCCAAGTGGATTGTCATAAACCTTCAGCTTGCCATCAACTGGCTCGATGACAATGGATGCGCCGGTGGCATCGTGAAGGGTGTAGTGCAGCGGCGGAGCGATGCCCATATTCTTCTGGATAACTGTAACGACTGAAATATTGCTCAGCGCTTCTTTCACTTCTGCAACAGTTGCAAAATTCGTCAAAGCCCAGGTCAGAACATCCCAAGGTGCAAGGCTGTCTTCAGCTTTGGCATCTGCAGGATCGGTGTATTTTGCAAAATCAGGGAAATAAAGAACGCCGCCGGTCAGGCCTTTTTCGTTCATACCATCCGCGAGTGCAGTGACGCCGAAAGCGTTCATGCCCACCGCCGCATATTTGGCTTTCCACGACTTGGCTTCCTTGCCATCTGCCGGTGTTGCTGAAATTTCAAAGTTGCGCGGCAGTACGATCAAATCGGAATCGATTGGGAAAGCGAATTCCATTGTGCGTCCGTAAACGACGCTACCGTCTGTTGTCGGCAATACAAAGCTCGTGCAGGCTTGTGCTACCTGCGGGACGATGAGTGCCGAAGCAAGTGTTGCAACCGCTGCACCACGAGCCAACATTCGGTAAGAGGACTTCCAGATAGACCAATTCTTTTGCATGATAAACCTCATCACAAAATTAGATGCCTGGATTGATAAAATGCAGCCACTTGGGAGCTCGGCCACATTCGGAAGCCAGAAACATTCATTAATCCAATTGCATCGGAATAGAACGGTTGCCTCAGAGCAAAGTCAACAGACAAAACCTCTGTATTACATTCATTTTCTCGTTTATTTCTTGTCATGATTAACATAATTATGGATTACGCCTTTAATGGCCCTGTCTTTTATATGTTTCTAAATTAGGTTCCGAGAGGATAATGCCGTGAACAGAAACAATTCGCGCACCGATAGTAATAATTTACTGAATACTACTTTTAGAAATATTATATTAGCTAGCTCTTTTATATTAACGGCTGCTGGGGCCACCCATGCTGCCGATATCGTCGCTGCTCCTCCTGTTCAGACCGATATTCAGGATCAACAGCGCTGGCGTGTGATTTTCAGCCCCTATGTCTGGGGTGCATCGTTGAACGGTAAAGCGGGCTTACTTGGGCTGAACACGAATGTTGACGTGCCGTTCAAAGACATTCTCGATAATCTCGATATGAGCTTCATGGGCAATGTCGAAGTGACGAATGGTACATTTGGCGCCTATTTTGATGGCCAATATACCAAGACCAGTCAGGGCGCGGATGTTCTCAATGAACAGCTCGACATGGACATCACATCGACGACCCTCTCAGGGGGCGTCTATTATCGCCTCTATGAACAGCAGCTCGAGGGCACCACACTTTTCGGCAGACAGCGCGTCTTCGCAATCGAGCCGACTGTGGGCGTTCGCTGGACCGAACTGAAAGCGAAGGTCAATATCGGACCATTCAGCGCATCTCGTAAAGCAGATTGGACTGATCCATTCATCGGGACGCGTGTCTTCTACGACATCAATGATCGCTGGAACATCTTCGCAGAAGCGGATATTGGCGGCTTTGGAGCAGGAACCAAGCTGAGTGCGAATGGTCAGATCTATCTCGGCTATCGCACACTGGTATTTGATGTTCCCACCACCTGGCGCGTCGGCTACCGTGCGCTCTACCAGGATTATCGCGACAATGATGGCGTCGAGAAGTTCAAATATGACGTAACTCAGCACGGTCCAGTCATCGGCCTCTCGGTCCAGTTCTGATACCCATTCAGCAGTTCTGCGATTGGTGGAGTCGTAACTCAAAGCCGCTGGGGTTTCCCGGCGGCTTTTGCTTGTCCATGGAATTGGACAGCCAAATAACCAGGATCGAGCGCAAGCCTTTGTTTAGCAAGAAATAATGGAAAGCCATTTCATACTTGCAAGATTTTCTAATATGGCCTCAACTACCTGAGCAGGTTATAGATTTTGGGGAACAGGGCGCGGGATGACATCAATATTCGAACTATCCGTGTATCTTTCGTTCGTAACGTTCGCGATACTCGGTGTTGCCGTCTATTTTGTGGGCCGCTTGGCACTCCACATTCTGTCTCGCCATGCCAATCACGATATTTTATCAATCCCGATCGGTGCTTTCATCAGCACTATTGCTACGGCTTGGGCGCTCTCGCTTGGGTTTGTGGCCGCGGATATCTGGACCGCGAACTCGAAAGCTGATCAGGCTACAAGCGAAGAGCGTTCATCAATCTCGCGACTGATCGGAGCTGCAAGCCCCGACATTCTCAACGCGCCTGTGCTCGTGAATTCGTTGTCCGAATATCGCTCTGCAGTCATTAAGGACGAATGGCAGGGGAACAGTAACATTTACCCCGTTCATTCCGTTGAGGTTGCACTGCAAAATATTCGGCGTGAGATCGTACACCTCGCCAAAACTGACATTCCTGCACCGATCATATCGCAGCTCGTCCGCGATTTTGATGAGCTGCAGGATGCGCGCAATGCACGGCTTTCTGTCGGCTCAACTTCGGTTGACATGTATAAGTGGTATCTACTGTTCTCACTAACGGTCCTGACGATAATTACAATTGCCGCAACACATGCGGACAGAGTAACGGCAGGGATCAAAGCTATGGTAATTTATTCGATCACGGCTGCATTTTGTCTATGGATTCTCGCCATTCATGCCAATCCTTATCAGGGGATAGAGCGTCTTGAACCATCGCTCTTGTTTACAAACCAGAAACAAACCTGATCCGCAGCTTTGAAAGCGAAATAGGAACTCGTTATGAAACCGCTTGCCGTAGCAATCACTGCACTGACGCTCTTTGTAGCTGCGCCAAAGGCCGAGGCTCAGACTTTCAGTGTTTGTCATGGCTATGAATGCTATTATCGAACCAAGGTGACTTTATCTGCCCAGGATCTGCGCCGAGTTCAAAGCCTCATGCGCCAGGGAGCGCAATCGCCCGCCGCCGAACGTAAAGCGTTGCGGTCAGCAATTGCCTTGTTTGAGCAACGCAGCACGGCTTTCATCGGCGTGCGCGACAAACCACGAATGCAATTTGGCAAAGCGCGCATTAAAGGCCAGATGGATTGTATCGATGAATCGACCAACACTGATAATTTTATCCGATATCTGGATGCGCGAGGCTGGCTAAAACATCATTCGCCAGCACGCAAAACAACACGCGGCAGCTTTATTGACGGCCGCTATCCGCACTGGACCGCCGTAATCCAAGCGAAGGATGGCGAGCGCTGGGCCGTTGATTCCTGGTATGAAGTAGGCGGCGGTCCGCCCGACATTATGCTGCTTGCCGAATGGAAACGCCGTGGTTATGGCGGTGAGAGATAAATATCGATCAGGTGTTGCACTGGATTGCCGTGATAGGCGTCACGAATGCAGCGCATAAAGTTGAGAAATGCGTCGACCGTTTCAACAAGGGGGTTACCAATGGCTATTCTGAGAAAGTCCTTTGCCGCTGCATGCACCAGCGCTCTCGTCGCCGTCAGTATGTTTGTCGCACCTGTCGTCGAAGCCTGCACACGCGTAGTCTATCTCGGAGCGAACGATCAGGTAATCACTGCCCGCTCCATGGACTGGAAAGTTGATGTCGGCACCAATCTCTGGATTTTCCCGCGCGGAATGGATCGTTCAGGTGAAGCCGGACCAAACTCCGTCAAGTGGAAGTCCAAATATGGAAGCGTCATTTCCTCCGGCTACGACATTTCCACAACCGACGGCATGAACGAAGCCGGTCTTGTGGCCAATGTGTTATGGCTGGTTGAATCTGAATATCCGAAATATGACGGAACGGGTCCCGGCCTGTCCATCGCGGCCTGGGCGCAATATGTGCTCGACAATTTCGCGACCGTCGATGAAGCCGTTAAAGCGCTCAGTGCCAACCCATTCACAATCGTCACTGACAAGGTTCCCGGTGAAAGCAGGCTAGCAACGCTGCATCTCTCCATGTCAGACGCATCAGGCGACAGCGCCATCATCGAATATATCGACGGCAAACAGGTCATTCATCACAGCCGTCAATATCAGGTAATGACCAATTCGCCGACCTTTGATGAACAGCTGGCACTTCACTCCTATTGGACACAGATCGGCGGAACAGTGATGCTGCCGGGCACCAATCGGGCTTCGGATCGCTTCACACGCGCGGCCTTCTACATCAATGCTATCCCGAAGTCAGAAGAACCGGTCGAAGCACTGGCGAGCGTTTTCAGCGTCATTCGCAACACATCAGTACCTTTCGGCATCACCACACCTGATCAACCGAACATCTCATCGACACGCTGGCGCACGGTCGCTGATCACAAACGTAAGCTCTACTTCTTTGAATCTGCACTTACGCCCAACCTCTTCTGGGTCGATCTGAACACAATCGATTTTTCAGCAGATAAAGGGAAGGTTCAGAAACTCGATCTGGGACCAGATCAGCGCAACATCTTTTCCGGCGTCGTAAACAAAGATTTCAAGGATTCCGAACCGTTCAAGTTCCTCGGTCTTTGAGTTCAACGAAACTGCAATCCGGCCAAGAGAGTTTGAAAAACGGCCCAATAATCTGAACCAAACAGCCTTTGACGCGTTGTTTAATCACAACTAACCAGAACGGAGGAAATCCAATGGACTGGAATCGCGTAGAAGGTAATTGGAAACAGGCTAAGGGTAAGGTCAAGGAACAGTGGGGTAAGCTTACTGACGATGATCTTGACCAGATCAATGGTCGCCGCGAACAGTTGGAAGGCAAGATTCAGGAGCGCTACGGTATCGCTAAGGACCGTGTTAAGTCCGAAATTGATGACTGGTACAAGCACCAGCAGTGGCTGTCATAGTCCGCCCAAGCTCTAACGAAATGAAGCCCTGCCCTTTGGCGGGGCTTCATTTTTGCTTGCTTAGCAGCGATCAACGCGCTGAAGCGATGCCGACAGTCCCATAAGCGAGAATGTGTAGCGTGTCTGCGTGCCACGAACCGAAGTGGCCTGCACGTTAACCGAGCGGCCAGACCGCATTGCGCTAATGATGCGCGCCTCATCGCCTTCGTTCTGTGCCCAAGCCCGATTCCCCTCAGTGAAAAATGGGAACTGCGCACCGTCCACCATCACCCTCACCGTGCTATCGGCTTTAAGCTGATAACCCATAACGAGCTGGGGGCTGTAACCGCCTCCAGACTTGGAAATAATGATAAAATTATCGCCATGCCTGACGCCTGCCGGAAGGAAACTCGACGGCACAGTCAAAGCATAGCATTTGTTTCCGGGCAGCTGCGTGTTCTGATAAACGCCCCAATCCCGAAACTCACCAACATGACTTGTTTTAGCCGAAGCCGCGAAAGAACTCGCCACCAACCCTGCAAGCGCCAACGCAACAGTGGTTGTTTTTTTAGTCATTGCCTGAAACCTCCATAATATCGCCAATCACGCAGCATAAAAAATTGTTTCATTGCGTTACTATTTCCTTAACAGACCCCTAAAAAATTGTTGAACAGGTAAAATCGTCGCGGCCACGCGTAATTCGCGCATGAGAAAGCCCGCCTGGCGATTAAACCGGGCGGGCTACAACCGTATGAGCTTATGAAATCAACCAGATTAAATTCGGATTGAAATTCAATTCACTGCTTAGAACACGTTTCGCTCTGACTAAAACGCACCAGCGCTCTAAAAGCGGAACTGAAGACCGAGAGAGTAGCCAACCTGATTTCCGTCGTCATGACCAAAGCGCGCATTGATTTCACTGAAGACGCCTACCTGTTCAGTTACAGCGAGCTGAGCACCAAGCTGCGCACGTCCAAAGTCTTTATCAACATTGCCCAAATCGGCGATACGTACACCGCCATCCGAAAGGCTTGTCAGCTGGATGCTGTCAGGACGACCATCTGCAAACTCATGCACCCACTTCACGCTGGAATAGGGACGGAGAACCATGCCGTTACCGAGCGCAATTGTGCCATGCAAACGCCAGCCGATACTGGCCTCGAATGAATCAAACGTTTGTTTGTCATAGCTCATGCCGGTGCGGAAATCGCTGTCTTCGTCAAAGCCGTTGATGCGATACCGCATATAATCAAGACCTGCGACCGGGCCGCTTTTTACACCGCCCAATGTGAAGTCATGACCGCCCTCAACCCGAGCACCCCAAGACAAGGCTGACGTATCTGACGAAAGTCGCTGATCGAGTAGCACTGGGCCGTCAATCGCCTGTAGGAATATCGAGCGTTTATTATCGAAGCTGCTACGCCCGATATTCAAATCACCCGCAAGCCAATTAGAGGCGCTGTCCTGAAACAACGCATAAAGGCCAGCCTGCCAGTTGTCGCTCTCGATGGAACCCTCGTGGTTGAGCTTATCGCGACTGCGTTGAAATCCGATACTGCCGCCGAAGGTCCAGGAATCGTTGTAACGATAATCACCGAGAAGATTGATGCCCAAACGCGTTGCATCGGATACGCCAGGTAGATCGAAGCCGCTACCGGGATAGATATCGCCTTCAATACTCGCTTCGCCTTTAAACGTCCCGACAGCACGGTCGCTTTCAAGCAAACTAAGCCAGCGGCGGTTATGAAGGTTGACCAGAGCATCATGCTGACGGCCAAGCTGATCCGACATCTGCCTGATCATCGCGCCGCCTGAAGCTGTCGAAGCAAGAAGGTCGGCGTTGGTCAGCTCCAGCACAAGGCGGGTCAACAGTCGTGAATAATCGCGTAGGCGCTGTTCGACACGTTCTTCGCCAAAGGCGTCCGTTAAGACCTGTTCATTATCGCGCACCGGATTATGCCAGGTGCTGCCTCCCGGGATCGCGGGATTATCGGTCTGTGTATAGCCATCAAGATCGCCAAGTTCCCAATTGGTTGATTCCATGTAGAGGACCGGAATGCCAAGACCAAGAAAACTATCACCGTCACTACAGCAGCCTGTACCGGCCGGATATGCCGGGTCCAATCCAGGATTGGTGAAGAGCGAGATATTCAGCTCATCCGCAATTCTGAAAATCTGCTCACGATAAGACGCCAGAGCCGGATTAGCGACGCTGTTGCGGCCAGCATGCGCATACATTTTATCGCCGGTGATCAGACTGTCAATATTGATCATGCCGAGCATGTTGGCGCGTTCTTCAGCGCTTAACGAAGCGACGTAGGCACGCGATCCGCGCAAACCTTCTTCTTCCGCGCCAAATCCAACCACTTCCAACCCGTTTTCAAGCTGGATACCGGCCATATTGCGCGCGATTTCGGTCAGAACGCCAGCGCCCGACGCATTGTCATCCAGACCCTGCAAGGTAGGCCGACCGAAGAACGTGTCGTAATGCGCGCCCACCACGAGATATTTTCCGGTCGTACCAGCTGCCGAAGCGATTACGTTCTTCGACGCACGGCTCGTGCCGCTAGCTGTCCAATTAAAGTTCTGGATTGATGTTTCATACCCCACGCCAAGCCGCGACTGCATCCAGCTGGTTGCAGCTTCAAAATTAGCAGTTCCGCGATATCGGCCCGGATAATCATTTATCAGTTTATCGACTGTTTGATTGGCATACTGACCGTAATCATAAGCAGCAGCATCGCTGCTCATTGATACGCCAGCGATCCCAACGGCTACAGCAAGAGCACCAGCAGCGCTGGTAAATGCTGAAGCGCGCTTCAGTTTCTTACAATCAGACGCAATAATTCCCGTGGCCTGACCCTCGCCAGACCACCGTCCCATTTTATAACCCACTGTGATTCCCACCTGTTTTTATAGTTCACACAGGAATTTCTAATTAATGAAATACAATGCGTCACGCCGTTATTGCATCTAATCAACACTTAAACTGCGACGTTGTTGATTATGACTACCGTGGTAGAAAACTATTTCAAAACAGCTCACAAGGTTCCTCCGCTTGAGTAAGCGAAACCCATTGAAAGTCGAGAATAAGTTTTGTGGAGAAAATGGTGGGCCCGGAGGGACTCGAACCCCCAACCAAGCGGTTATGAGCCGCCGGCTCTGACCAATTGAGCTACAGGCCCACGCAACACTGCACCTACCCTAAAGAAAGATACGACACAAGCTGTCAATTACACGAGTTGCCCTAATGCGCACATATTCGATTGTCATTCATGCAACTCAAGACACGATTCATCTGAATTGAACCGCCAGGTTGCAAATCAACTGCGTTTCAGGCCAGATATTGTGGCGTTTTGCTTTAGAGGGAACTTAAATACACTCAATGACAAAGCAGAAATGGCTTCTCAAGGAGTCTGCTTTGCACAAGCTGCCTCAACTTTCTCTACAGGAGATTTTATGAACAACCGCGCTACTACCCTTCTTGCCACTTCATTTTCGGCAATCATGCTTGCAGGTGCATTTTCACTGCCAGCTGCAGCGCAGGAGAATCACATGACGAAGCAGCCAGCACGCATTGCAGTGACCGGCGAAGGCAAGATGAACTCTGCCCCGGACATGGCAATTCTGAACCTCACTGTATTGCGCGATGCTGAAACGGCGCGCGAAGCAATGACGGCCAATAATGAAGCAATGGCCAAGGTGCTGGAAGCAATGAAAAAGGCCGGCGTCGAGGAGCGTGATCTCCAGACCAGTGGCATCAATATTCAGCCGCGTTATGTCTATCCGGACGACAAGAATGGCCTGAAAGAACCAAAAATCAGCGGTTATAGCGTATCCAACAGCCTGAGCGTGCGTGTGCGTGATCTCGCCAAGGTTGGCAATGTTCTCGATGAATCAGTAACGCTTGGCGTCAATCAGGGCGGCGATCTTACCTTCGTGAACGATAATCCAGCTTCCACGATCAACGAAGCCCGCAAGCGTGCCGTTGCTGATGCGATTGCCAAGGCAAAGACCCTTGCCGATGCAGCAGGCGTTGGCCTTGGTCGGGTCGTTGAAATCAACGAACAGAGCCGTCCGCCTATGCCGATGCCAATCGCGCGTCAGGCCAAGATGATGGCAGCCGCTGCCCCTGAGGATTCAGTTCCAGTCGCAGCCGGTGAAAACAGCTATAATGTTTCGGTCAACGTCGTTTTCGAGATCAAGGAATAACGACAAAGAAGGGGCGTTCACGCGCCCCTTTTACTCTAACAGTCTAAGACAACAGAAAAAGCCAGCCTGAACTTCAGGCTGGCTTTTTGTTTAGTCACTAGGTCCGATTAACGGATGATTGGGCAACCGCGTACATTGGCGAATACAACGCCGGTCGGGCGACCATGGCGGAAGCCGCGCACCTGAACCGATTTTCCGCGATAAGCAACGCGTGCGTTACGAATACCCATGCGGTGTGCCTTCATCTTGGCGCCTTCAACCGAGCAGGCCGGACCGCGATAGGCAGGACGTCCATGATGACGATTACCACGATAATCGATGTTGATCACAGGCGAATGCGCTGCGGTGCTGACCGCAGGCACGGATGCAGGCGATGCAGCATTTGCCGAAGCACCAGCGGTGAAGACGGCGGCGAAACCGATTGCAGCAGTGACAACGAATGACTTGAGCGACATTGCGGACATCTTAAAACCCTTTCGAACTTTTATCAGGTGATCTTCACCCGAGACATCCGATAAGTAGGCCATCGAACATGAACGGAAAGCCAAGTTCACGTTCATATAGCGTTCAGTTTGGTAAACACCGCCAAGGGCCGATACAACGTATCCTCATAAAAATAATATAAAACAATCACTTAAGTTGAAAGTAGCGCCAAACCAAAATCGCCAAAGACCGAACATTAAACTTACTTAATGCACCCTAATAAGACGATTAATCCAATGGCACCATGTGCTGGATGTATTCTTCTTCATCCTTGAGTTCATGATCAAAAGCCGTCACCTTGCCGCGAACGGAGACGCCGGCTTCGTAGATCGTATCTGGCGAACCTGATACCAGTGGGTGCCACCAATAGAGATCAGCACCTTCTGCAACCAAGCGATAAGCACAGGTAGCCGGAAGCCAATTGACTTCATGAACGATCTCAGGCGTCAGGAACACACAATCCGGCACCGTTTTGCGACGGTTCGGATAGTCGCTGCACTTGCAGCTCTCTGCGTCCAGAAGTGTACAGGCAACAGTCGTCCAGTAGACTTCCTCAGTGTCGTCATCCAGCAATTTATGCAGGCAGCACTGACCGCATCCATCGCACAGGCTTTCCCATTCCTGTCGGTTGAGCTGCTCTAGAGATTTGGTTTGCCAGAAGGGTTTCTTATCCATGACGCTGCATATAGTGCAATTAGATACTTTTGGGCATGGGCAAATCGCCGCCCTTCCCTATTGAATGCTGAGCATTCTTGCGTTAGACAACCTTCGTCATCCTTATGACCGTAAGCGTCTTACGTTAGGCAACGCATCAATTTAGCTGGGAACGGCTATACGCTTTGATGTTTCGTTGCGCGTTCCCCGCATAATATTCAGGAATACATATGTCTCAGTTTAACGGGTCACGCCGCAGAAAACTGCCAGCGCGTTATGCATCTATTGTGATGCCATTCATTCTTTCGATCATGATGACGTTCGTCGTCTCGCTGATCGCAACGGCGAAAAGCCTTGGCTTTGCCCACCCCGATCTGGCCTATAGCTGGATGACTTCGTGGGCTCTGTCCTGGGCAATCGCCTTCCCGGTCCTGCTTGCCATCCTGCCAGTGGTTCGAAAAATGGTCGGCTTCGTCTGCCATCCGCATTAGAGCGCCGTGCGTCCATTCGGACGCACAAAGGTCGCCATTTTGCGTAGAATAAAACGAAAAAATAACTAGGGTATACAAAAAAGCCGCGCAGTGTTCATGCGCGGCTTTTTCAATTTATTGTAGTTCGCTTAGCGGAAGATAGCTTCGCCCTGCTCATCCACGATCTGACGACCCTTATTAAGCGAAATGCTGGCGGCATCTTCAATGCCAGGGCAGCGATCAGCGCGCACAAAGCGATGTTCTTTCAGCTCACCATTGATCGTCTTCGAGATAACACCGCAAACCTGATACTGGCCGCCTTCGCTGTAAGGCGTCGCGATGATCAGAAAGTCTTTGTGTTCAAGACGCCCGGCTTCTTTTGGTGCTGCTGGGGTTTCTTCAACTGAGCCACCGCCAAAAAGACGCTTCAGAAAAGACATAACGCTCCCTCTTTATAAAAATCGCCCGAAACCGTATCCGGCATCGGGCGAGGAGTTATTAGCTGTCGAGGAACGAACGCAGCTTGCGCGAGCGGCTCGGGTGCTTGAGCTTGCGCAGTGCCTTCGCTTCAATCTGACGGATACGTTCGCGCGTTACCGAGAACTGCTGACCGACTTCTTCAAGCGTATGGTCAGTGTTCATGCCGATACCGAAACGCATACGCAGCACGCGTTCCTCACGCGGTGTAAGCGATGCCAGAACGCGGGTCGTCGTATCGCGAAGGTTTGCCTGAATGGCCGCATCAATTGGCAGCAGCGCATTCTTGTCTTCGATGAAATCACCCAGGTGTGAATCTTCTTCATCACCAACTGGCGTTTCAAGCGAAATTGGTTCCTTGGCGATTTTCAGAACCTTGCGCACTTTTTCAAGCGGCATGGCCAGCTTTTCAGCCAATTCTTCCGGCGTTGGTTCACGACCGATTTCATGCAGCATCTGGCGCGAGGTACGAACGATCTTGTTGATCGTTTCGATCATATGCACCGGAATACGGATGGTGCGGGCCTGATCGGCAATCGAGCGGGTGATCGCCTGACGGATCCACCAGGTCGCATAGGTCGAGAACTTGTAACCACGGCGATATTCGAACTTATCGACCGCCTTCATCAGACCGATATTGCCTTCCTGAATAAGATCAAGGAACTGAAGGCCACGATTGGTGTACTTCTTGGCAATAGAGATAACGAGACGAAGGTTGGCTTCCACCATTTCCTTCTTGGCGATGGTTGCTTCGCGTTCACCCTTCTGAACCTGATTGACGATGCGGCGGAATTCGCCGATCGAAATCGCGGTTTCGGTAGCCAACATCTGAATTTCCGAACGCAGACGATCAATCGTGCGTTCTTCCTTCGTGGCGAAGTCTTTCCAGCCGCGAGCAGCCAGAGTGCCGACGCGCTCAACCCACTTTGGATCAAGTTCGTGACCCTGATATTCCTTCAGGAACTCTTCACGACGCACGCCAAACGATTCAGCCAGACGCAGCAGCTTGCCTTCGTTCTGAACGAGACGCTTGTTGATGTCGTAAAGCTGTTCAACCAGCTGCTCGATACGGTTCTGGTTCAGCGAAAGCGACTTAACCGCCTTGATCAGCTGATCCTTCAGTTCCTTGTAACGACGTTCCTGGCTGGAAGACAGATCAGCGGCAGCAGCCAGACGGCTTTCAACCTGCTGGTCCTGCAGCTTACGCAACTTGCGATAGGTATCTGCGATCAGATCGAGTGTTTCCATGACCTGTGGGCGCAGTTCGGCTTCCATAGCCGCCAGCGACAGGTTGGCTTCATCCTCGTCTTCTTCTTCCTCTTCCGCAGGCATGTCACCGCCGACATTGGTAATGTCGTCGTCATCACGCGAACGGCGCGGACCCTTGTCATCACGCGGCTTTTCTTCTTCCACGCGCTCGACAATCGGAGCCTGCTTGGCTTCCGGTCCGGCATAAGTGGTTTCAAGGTCGATGATTTCACGCAGCAGAATGTTGGATTCATTCAGCTGTTCACGCCAGATGATAATCGCCTGGAATGTCAGCGGGCTTTCGCAAAGCCCTGCAATCATCGTTTCACGACCGGCTTCAATGCGCTTTGCGATGGCGATTTCGCCTTCGCGTGACAGAAGCTCGACGGAACCCATTTCGCGCAGATACATGCGCACCGGATCGTCCGTACGATCAGTCGGCTCTTTCTTGGTAGTGGTGGCAGCAACAGCAGTTCCGGTCGATTCGACCAGATCGCCACCTTCTTCATTGTCGTCGTCGCTGTTGTCGTCGCGATCGTTTTCCTGTTCGTCGTCTTCAACGACGTTGATGCCCATGTCCGAAAGCATGGCCATCGTGTCTTCGATCTGCTCGGATGTCACTTCCTCGGAAGGCAGCACGGCATTCAGCTCGTCCATAGTGACGTAGCCGCGCTTCTTCGCGAGCTTGATCATCTTCTTGACAGCATCGTCAGAAAGGTCGAGAAGCGGCCCGTCGGTCGCACCTTCGCGCTCGACTTCGGCTTCTTCGTTTTCCTTAACCTTCGTTGCCATATTGCTCGTCTCCAGGCGACACCGGTCGCTTCTAAGATATATAGAGTGGTCAAACGGTTTTGCGAGAGCGCCGTTTAACTGTTGATTCTGCGAATAGCTGATTTCACGTTAATGCCGGATTAACCCTGCCGGTATTAACGGACCCTGTCGTCTCCAAATTCTTGTGGGTAGATCCGGGATCAATGGTCGCCTTCAAGGCCCTGCCCGGTCTGTTACTATCGCCCATCAAGGCTGATTTCAGGAGTCCACTTAGGGAACGTTTATCAATATCAGTTCTTTAATCCTTGCTCGAACTGTCGTGATTCCGTCATTTGTGCCGCACGTCAAGAGCGACTCACCTGATTCGGGTCCAAAAAGCGAATCATTTATTGTCGCGGCGCGTTCTCGGCCCTTTTCAACGCCGCAAATTCCCGCAAACCCGCCATTTCCGGCAGTTTGAAGTCTTTCGCCGTTTCCAGGTGATTCGGGGCCTGTGACATTAAACTGTTACGCGTTTACCTGATTGCAGGCAGCATGACTGAAATCACGAACTTCCCGGTGCGCGTCCCGATGAAAGTCCAAACCCGTCAATGAGGGCTTCGGTTGCTTCTGCCTGAGCAATCTGTTTCTGAATATCAATAAGTCGGGCGAAAATTTCACCCGTTTCATCACTATCAAGCGATGCTTCGACAGCGCGCAACTCCCTATGTAGGGTGCGCGCCCGCTGATGCAAGTGAAGCGCTTGTTTTAAGGCTTCGCGAACATCATCCTCGGCCGCCTGCGCCGTGGCAGTCCACTCGCGCGTGCGCCTGACAACAGCTTCAAGCGTCTCGATCAATTCGACATGCCCGGCCGCAACCAGCGCCTTGCGCATCGCATATCCATCTTCGACATGATTGGAGGCCAGCACATCCAGCATTGCCAGATGCAATACCTTCAAAGCATCGTGCTCAAGATCCAGTGCGGCCATCGTCTCAAAATCTTCTTCGATCAGACGCGGATGGTTAAGCAGCATCAAAACGATTGCCGTTTCGCGCAGCGACGCGTTGCGGCCTTTGACCATGTTGGAGCGTGTCAGACTGTCAGAAAACGACAGACGACCGCCAAAGGCAGCACCGCCGCGACCCTGCTGAGGGCCTCGCGCCTTATCTTTGCCACGATTAAACGTATTTCCGCCATTATTTTGCCGTCTCTGCCCAAAAAATGCCTGAGCTCTGTCACGCATTTCCTGGCTATAATGGCGCCGAATGTCCTCATTTGCGATGCGGCTGGTGATTTCGCGCAAACGCGCTTCAAGTTCCGCACGCCGCTCCGGCGTGTCGTAAACGCCGCTGGCAGTCTCACGCGTCCAGACCATATCGACCAGCGGCTTAGCATCACGCAAAACGGAATAAAACGCGGACGGACCTTCTGCCTTAACCAGATCGTCCGGGTCCTGCCCTTCGGGAAGCATCGCGAAACGCAACGATTTACCCGGCTGCAACGTAGGCAATGCCAGATCAGCCGCACGATAGGCTGCACGAACACCTGCGCCATCGCCGTCAAAGCAGAGGATAGGTTCAGGACTGATGCGCCAGAGCAATTCAAGCTGCTCTTCTGTCAGTGCAGTTCCGAGCGGCGCCACGGCCTGCTCAATGCCCGCCTGTGCCAGCGCAATCACATCCATATAGCCTTCAACAGCGATGATCGGCTTTGCCGGTTCGCCGCCCTGTGGCTGACACGCCTTGCGCGCACGGAGGCCATTATAAAGAATGCGGCCCTTATGAAACAGCTCGGTTTCCGGTGAATTGAGGTATTTTGCAGGGGCGTCAGCCGAAAGCGCACGACCACCAAAAGCGACAATGCGTCCGCGCAAATCCTCAATCGGGAACATGATACGATCACGGAAACGATCATAGGAAACCGCAATGCCTTCACCATGGACAACGAGGCCGCAGGCTTCGATCTGATCTTTCGCGATACCTTTTCCCGCCAGGAACTCTTTCAGCGCATTGCGCGATTCCGGCGCATAACCAATGCGAAAAGTCTGCTGTGTTGCGCTAGAAAGTCCGCGATCGCGCAGATAAGCACGCGCCTTTGCGCCTGCAGCAACCTGCAGCTGGCTTTCAAAAAACTGCGCTGCAAGTTCCATCACATCATAAAGCGATGCGCGCTGCGCTTCGCGCTTTTCCATTTCCGGATCGCGCGCGGGCATCGGCACGCCAGCCATGTCAGCGACGCGCTCCACCGCTTCAGGAAAGCTTGCGCCTTCCAGCTCGGTCAGAAATTTGAAGTGATCGCCGGTTACTCCGCAACCAAAACAGTGGTAACGTCCCTTACGGTCTTCGCAGTGGAAGCTTGGCGTTTTTTCGCCATGGAACGGGCAACAGCCCCAGAAATCACCCTTCGGCGGATTGCTCTTTTTCCGATCAAACGAAACGCGCGTTCCGATCAGCGTCGAGATCGGCACGCGATCTCGGATCTCATCGAGAAAGGAAGGCGGAAAACGCATTACGATTGTCTCTTTCAGCTCAGCAGGCAATTTGTTCTTCAGCATATATAGGCGCGCGCGAACACGCAGTCCATGACACAGAAGCGGCCCTCCCCGCTAATCACAGTCCGCAGTACATAGGGACTGCGTCGCCCGATATGTCATAAAACTGTCACATATCTTTCACATTGAAGCGACGCCGCTTGATTTAGAGGGATTTCAGGCTCATATTCCCTCATTAATATAATTAGCCGGAACATATTTTTTCTCTTTTTGTTGTTTAGACTTAATTGAAAAATTTGATCCCCCAATCTCCAACCCGAAAGGAGTTCCAATGAACGGTTCTCTTGTCCTTTTGCATCTTGCTGGTGCTGTTGCTCTCCTTCTTTGGGCGACCCGCATGGTGCGAACGGGTGTGGAGCGCGCCTATGGTGATCGGCTACGCCGTCGTCTGCGCAATCAGATGCAGAACCCGCTGCTGGCGATAGCCTTCGGCCTCGTCATGGCAATTGCCCTGCAAAGTTCCACCGCAGTCACACTTTTGGTCGGCTCTTTTGTCGGATCAGGCATTGTGAGCGGCGTTGCGGGCTTGATGGCTGTGCGCGGCGGCGAACTTGGATCGGCGCTTGTCGTCAAGATCCTGAGCTATGATCTGACCTTGCTTGTACCGCTCTGCCTTGTTTCGGGCACCGCCATTTTCATGACCACCGAGCGACGGGACTGGCGCCAGATTGGCCGCATCCTCGTCGGCATCGGCCTGCTCATCATGTCTCTGGAAATGACAGGACAGGCCACCGAGCCGCTGCGTCAGAGCGAGCTTCTGCCAATTATCGTAGATTATCTCTCCAGCGATCCGGTGACGACCTATCTTCTGGCCGCACTGATGACCTGGCTGTTCCATTCAAGCATTGCAGGCGTCATCCTGCTAACCACATTCGCGTCCCGGGGACTAATCACGCCCGAGCTTGCAGTTATCATGGTGCTGGGTGTCAATCTCGGCTCGTCCATTATCGCCCCAATTCTGACCCGCAACGCGCCACCCGAAACTCGCGTCGTCCCGCTCGGCAATTTGCTGATGCGCGGTGCAGGTTCGATGATCATGCTGGTGCTGTTTGAAAGCTTCAAGCCTTCGCTCGGCTTCCTCGGCGGCGACCCTGTCTCGCAGGTGGTCAACGCACATATCCTGTTCAATGTCATCATCATGCTTGCGGGCATTCCATTGTCTGGCCTGGTTCTGCGAGCAACAGAAGCATTGGTGCATCTCAACTCGGACAAGAATGCCCCCGTTCAGCCAATCGAGGTCGAAGAATACAGCGCACTCGACAATGCCGTACTCGACCGCCCTTCGCAGGCGCTTGCCAATGCAACGCGCGAAGTTGTGGGCGTCTGCGACACGATCGAAGTAATGCTGCGCCGCATTATCGACCTTTACGAGAAGCCGGATCAGGCCCGTATTAATGAACTCGCAGCACTCGATGACCGGGTCGACAAAAAACATGCGGCGATCAAGCTTTATCTCACCAGGCTTGCAAGCAAGGATCTTGATGAGTTTGAAGCGCTCCGTATGCAGGAGCTGATGGGTGCCTGCGTCAAGCTCGAACAGGTAGGCGACATCATCGTCCGCAACATGCTTGCGCATGTGCAAAAGAAGATGGACCACAATCTCGAATTCACCGAAGAAGGCTGGAAGGAGCTGAGCCACTTCCATGCCATGGTGCTGGCCAACGCGCATATGGCTTTCAACGTGATTGTTTCGCGTGATGGTCGCACGGCGCGCCTGCTGGTGCAGGAGAAGGACAATCTGCGCGATCTCGAAAAGCAGACGAGTATGCGTCACTTCTCTCGCCTTCGCGAAGGCTCAACACGCAGTATCGAAACTAGCACCATCCATCTCGACACCATTCGCGATCTCAAGCAGATCAATTCATTGCTGGCATCGATGGCATATCCGGTTCTCGAAGAACAAGGACTGCTCAGTGCAACCCGCTTGAAGACAGCGAAGCAAAGCTAACAAAAAGCCCCGCAAAAGCGGGGCTTTTTTATTCACAACAAAGGCGCTTCTATTGAAGCAGTGTCTTCACCAGAGCGCTGGCTTTGGTGAAGTCCATCTGGCCTGCATAGCGTTCTTTCAATGCGGCCATGACCTTGCCCATATCGCGAAGGCCCTGCGCACCGATATCTGCAATAACCGTTTCACAAGCCGTCTTGATCTCATCATCGCTCATCTGCGTTGGCAGGAAATCATTGAGGATCGCAATTTCCTGACGTTCGCCTTCAGCGAGCTCAATACGATTTCCTTCTTCATAGATGCGCGCGGATTCTTCGCGCTGCTTGACCATCTTTCCGAGAATGCCAAGCAGTTCCTCGTCGCCAACCGGATCTTTGCCAGCGCCGCGATTAGCAATGTCACGGTCCTTAACCGCAGCCATAATCAGACGCAGTGTCGACAAGCGCAGCTTATCCTGTGCCTTCATTGCATTGGTAAGTGCCTGAGAAATCTCCTGGCGAAGCATAACGTCTCTCCTGACGGTTAGGTAAGAAATATAGCTATACAGCAATGCTGCATATCCGCCGAGCTGTCGAAACCATCATCCCACAAGTAAAAACTCGGCAATTATCGCCGATATTCCCGGAAACAATAGATCAAGACGATTGACCCCGCGCCCAACTTTCTCTATTGCTCGAGGCTTAGCAGGACATCGGCATGTGCTCACGGCGGAAGGTTTTTAACCCCGCTGCTTTTTGGCGCGTATATGGCTCTAAAAGTTCCAGTTTTCAAGCAGCCTCTCAACTGGCTGGCTGAAAACAGGCGCATGTCGCATACTGATAAACTCGAAACGTGCGCCAGACGGCAGCCGCGAAACCACACAGGAGTGCACCTATGACCGAAACCACATCGAAAACCGCACCCTGGACGACGACCAAGCGAACCGCCATTCTGGTTCTGGCAGACGGAACCGTTATCGAAGGTCAGGGCCTTGGCGCAACCGGCGCGATTGAAGCAGAAGTGGTCTTCAACACCGCCCTCACCGGTTATGAAGAAATCCTGACCGATCCGTCCTATGCCGGACAGATCGTGACCTTCACCTTCCCGCATATCGGCAATGTCGGTGCGAATGCTGAAGACATCGAAGACCTGACGCCAGCCAACCGCCACGGCGCAGTCGGCGCGATCTTCAAGGCAGACATCACAACGCCTTCGAACTTCCGTTCATCGGAAGACCTCAACACCTGGCTCAAAAACCGCGGCGTCATCGCGCTCGCCGGCATCGATACCCGCGCCCTAACATCGCTGATCCGTGAGCGCGGCGCGCAGAATGCCGTCATCGCACATGATCCTGAAGGTAAGTTCGACATCGACGCTCTCAAGGCCCGCGCTGCTAACTGGAGCGGTCTGGAAAATCTCGATCTGGCAAAGGATGTCACCATCGGCCAGAGCCTGACCTGGGACCAGACCCCCTGGACGCTGGGCGAAGGCTATAGCGAACAGGCCGACAACCAGTATCATGTCGTAGCACTCGACTTCGGCGTGAAGCGTAACATTCTGCGTCTGCTTTCCGGCCTCGGCGCGAAGGTCACGGTTCTGCCTGCAACCGCTACTGCAGAAGATGTACTGGCCTATAATCCAGACGGCATCTTCCTTTCGAACGGTCCTGGCGATCCGGCTGCCACCGGTGAATATGCTGTGCCAACGATCCAGAAGCTGGTTGATAGCGAACTGCCTGTTTTCGGCATCTGCCTTGGACACCAGATGCTGGCACTGGCACTCGGCGCTAAAACCGAGAAGATGCATCAGGGCCATCACGGCGCAAACCATCCGGTCAAGGATTACACCACCGGTAAGGTTGAGATTGTTTCGATGAACCACGGCTTCGCGGTCGATTCCGACAGCCTGCCAGACCATGTAGAAGAAACGCATGTATCGCTGTTCGACGGCACCAATTGCGGCCTGCGCGTCATCGGCAAGCCGGTGTTCTCCGTACAGCATCATCCGGAAGCTTCTCCCGGCCCGCAGGATAGCCACTATCTCTTCCGTCGCTTCATCAATCTGATCCGCGAAAAGAAGGGCGAAGCTCTTCTGCCAGAACGCGAAGAGGCTGCGTGAATCAACGCTCTAGATTTGTTGTTTAAGACTCTGTTAAGAAAAGAAAAAGCCGGGATTTGATCCCGGCTTTTTTCGTTGTTTATATCGGCTTTAGCGATCAGACATCGCCGCTGAAAGTATCGCAAGATTCGATCTTGCCGCTCTGGAAACCGCGTTGGAACCACTTGGCGCGCTGTGCAGACGTTCCGTGATTGAAGCTTTCAGGAACGACATAGCCCTGACTACGCTTTTGCAGCGTATCGTCACCAATCTGGTGCGCGGCGTTGATCGCTTCTTCAAGATCGCCAGCTTCCAGAATGCCCTTCTGGTTTGTGTAATATCCCCAGACACCAGCAAAACAATCGGCCTGCAATTCGACACGAACAGACATCTGGTTGGCCTGAGCCTGACTCATCTGCTGACGCATCTGGTTGAAGCGCGGCAGGATGCCGAGCAGGTTTTGAACATGGTGGCCGACCTCATGCGCAATAACATAGGCATTGGCGAAATCACCCGATGCACCGAACTTAGTGGCCAGTTCATTGAAGAAAGTCAGATCGATATAAAGCTTACGATCACCGGGGCAGTAGAATGGCCCCGAAGCCGCCGAAGCCATACCGCAGGCTGAACGAACACCATCCGAAAACAGAACCATCGTCGGCGGTGTGTATGTCTGCCCGCGCGACTGGAAAATTCCGCTCCATGTATCTTCAGTTTCAGCGAGAATGGTGCGAGCAAATTGTGTCGCCTCGTCATTGGCGACCTTGCCGCCCTCGGCAGGCGTGCGACCACTGCTCTGCTGCGTCTGCGTGGACTGGATACTGCCATCCCCAAACAGGAATGGCAGTGGATCAATGCCAATTGCACGCAACACGAAGAACATCACAACGAGAATGAGAATACCGGAAATGCCGCCGCCGCGAACAATGCGAAAGCCCGGTCCGCCGCCTATGCCGCCACCACGACCAAAGCCGCCGCCGAGGCCGCCACTTTGTTGTCCACGCACATCCTCAACATTATCGCTTTGTCTACGGCCTTGCCAACGCATGGACCAACTCCCCTTCACCGTGCCAGCCGTTAAGAAGGCAGCACCAATCTGTTGCAAGCAATTGTCGCACAAACAGTTGGCGCGGCAACAGAAAAAGTAAATGAGCGAGGATCACAAACAAACACGTATCTGCAACAAACGCACCAATGAGTGGTTGCAATCTCGACGCTTGTTTGTGATTTTCCGTAAATGCCCGCATTTTCTTTTAAATAAGGGCATTTGTGGGGTTCCGCTTTGGGTCATCATTGCCTATAAGGCCAGCTTAGCCCACAGAATTTCTCTCTGCCAACCCGCCGGTAAACCGTGCGGGCTTTTCTGGCAGGCTAAGAACAAGGAAAACGCCCCCATGCCGAAACGTACAGATATCAAATCGATCCTGATTATCGGCGCGGGCCCCATTGTTATCGGCCAGGCTTGCGAGTTCGATTATTCCGGCACGCAGGCCTGTAAAGCGTTGAAAGAGGAAGGCTACCGCATCATCCTCGTCAACTCCAATCCAGCCACGATCATGACCGATCCTGACCTGGCGGACGCGACCTATATCGAACCAATTACGCCTGAAGTCGTCGCCAAGATCATTGCCAAGGAACGTCCTGACGCACTGCTGCCAACCATGGGCGGCCAGACCGCGCTGAACACTGCTTTGTCGCTCCGCCGCATGGGCGTTCTTGAGCGCTACAATGTTGAGATGATCGGCGCACATGCAGAAGCCATCGACAAGGCAGAAGACCGCGCCCTTTTCCGCGAAGCAATGGAAAAGATCGGTCTCGACACGCCAGAATCGCGACTGGCCAATGCGACCGAAATTAAGGACGAAGACCGCAAGCGTCACGAAGCCAAGCGCGCTGAAGTGAAGTCGCAGTATTCTGGCGATGATCTCGATAAGGCGCTCGACAAGCTGGAAACCGAATGGCAGCTGGGCGAAGTTGAGCGCAAGCAGCGCTACATGAGCCACGCGCTTGCAAAGGCTGCGCAGGCACTCGACGTGGTTGGCCTGCCTGCCATTATCCGCCCAAGCTTCACGCTCGGCGGCACCGGCGGCGGCATCGCTTACAACCGTCAGGAATTTTTTGAGATCATCGAACGTGGTCTGGATGCATCGCCAACGACTGAAGTTCTGATCGAAGAGTCGGTTCTGGGTTGGAAAGAATATGAAATGGAAGTCGTCCGCGACAAGGCGGATAACTGCATCATCATCTGCTCGATCGAAAACCTCGATCCTATGGGCGTCCATACCGGCGACTCGATCACCGTTGCGCCAGCCCTGACGCTGACCGACAAAGAATACCAGATCATGCGTAACGCCTCGATTGCGGTGCTGCGCGAGATCGGCGTTGAAACTGGTGGCTCCAACGTGCAGTTCGCGATCAACCCGGCCAATGGCCGCATGATCGTGATTGAAATGAACCCGCGCGTGTCGCGTTCTTCGGCTCTCGCTTCCAAGGCAACCGGCTTCCCAATTGCCAAGGTTGCAGCCAAGCTTGCTGTCGGCTACACGCTGGATGAACTCGACAACGACATCACCGGCGGTGCAACGCCAGCGTCGTTCGAACCATCGATCGACTATGTCGTCACCAAGATCCCGCGCTTTGCATTCGAAAAGTTCCCGGGCTCTTCGCCAATCCTGACCACCGCAATGAAGTCAGTCGGTGAAGTCATGGCCATTGGCCGTACTTTCCAGGAAAGCTTGCAGAAGGCGCTTCGCGGCCTCGAAACCGGCCTGACGGGCCTTGATGAAATCGCCATTCCAAATATTGAAGAAGGCGATGAGAAGAACGCGATCCGCGCCGCCATCGGCACGCCTACGCCAGACCGTCTGCGCATGGTCGCTCAGGCAATGCGCCTTGGTTTGACGACCGAGCAGGTTCACGATGCGTCCAAGATCGATCCTTGGTTCCTCGAACAAATCGAAGCCATTGTGAAGACCGAAGAGCGTGTTCGCGAACACGGTCTGCCACAGGATACAGAAAACCTGCGTATGCTGAAGGCCATGGGCTTCTCCGATGCGCGCCTCGCCAGCCTGACGGGCAAGGACGCAGAGGATGTGGCAAAGCTGCGCGGTGCACTTGATGTGCATCCGGTTTACAAGCGCATCGATACCTGCGCTGCAGAATTCGCTTCGCCAACCGCCTACATGTACTCGACCTATGAAACGCCATTCGTCGGTCAGCCTCGCTCCGAGGCACAGGTTTCGGATCGCAAGAAGGTCGTCATTCTCGGCGGTGGTCCAAACCGCATCGGTCAGGGCATCGAATTCGATTATTGCTGCTGTCACGCCGCTTTCGCACTCGGCGATGCCGATTACGAAGCCATCATGATCAACTGCAACCCGGAAACAGTTTCGACCGATTACGACACGTCCGACCGCCTCTACTTCGAACCGCTTACAGCTGAAGATGTGTTGGAAATCCTGCGCGTAGAGCAGGAAAAAGGCACATTGCATGGCGTGATCGTACAGTTTGGTGGCCAGACCCCGCTCAAGCTTGCAAATGCACTGGAAAAGGCTGGCATTCCGATCCTCGGCACTTCGCCTGACGCGATTGATCTTGCGGAAGACCGCGACCGCTTCCAGAAGCTGCTCATCAAGCTCGGCCTCAACCAGCCAAAGAACGGCATCGCCTATTCGGTTGAACAGGCACGCCTGATCGCAGCAGATCTTGGTTTCCCGCTGGTTGTTCGTCCGTCCTATGTTCTGGGTGGCCGCGCCATGCAGATCATCCATGATGAACGCAGCCTGCAGGCCTATCTGCTCGATACCGTTCCGGAACTGGTCCCTGAAGACATCAAAGCCAAGTATCCAAACGACAAGACTGGTCAGATCAACACGCTGCTCGGCAAGAACCCGCTCCTGTTTGATACCTATCTTACACAGGCCATCGAAGTGGACGTCGACTGCCTTTGCGACGGCAAGACCAGCTTCGTTTCCGGCATCATGGAGCATATCGAAGAAGCCGGTATTCACTCGGGCGACAGCGCCTGCTCGCTGCCAGTTCACTCGCTCTCGGCTGAAACCGTTGCAGAGCTGGAACGTCAGACCGAAGCTCTTGCGAAGGCACTTAATGTTGGCGGCCTGATGAACGTCCAGTTCGCGATCAAGGACGGCGAAATCTTCATTCTTGAAGTGAACCCCCGCGCTTCGCGTACGGTTCCGTTCGTTGCCAAGACCATCGGCACGCCGATTGCCAAGGTTGCGGCCCGCATCATGGCTGGCGAAAGCCTTGAAGAAGCGCTCGGCGCGTATGGCGGCAAGCCGCAGGCTCCTTCACGCCCGCACATCGCGGTCAAGGAAGCCGTGTTCCCATTTGCACGCTTCCCGGGCGTCGATACGCTGCTCGGACCTGAAATGCGTTCGACCGGTGAAGTCATGGGCCTCGACTACGACTACGCACTGGCCTTCGCCAAGGCGCAGCTCGGCGCAGGCGTTGAACTGCCGCGCGAAGGAACGGTCTTCGTCTCAGTTCGCGATGAAGACAAGGAACGCGTACTGGGTGCAGTCCGCAAGCTTGCAAGCATCGGCTTCAAGGTAATGGCAACCGGCGGAACACAGCAGTTCCTCGTCGCCAACGGCGTGGAGGCAACAAAGATCAACAAGGTCATCGAAGGCCGTCCGCACGTTGAAGACGCGATCCGCAATCGTCAGATCCATCTGGTCTTTAACACGACTGACAGCGCAAGCGCTGTTTCGGACAGCAAGTCGATCCGCCGCGCAACACTGATGCAGAAGCTGCCTTACTACACCACCATGGCTGGTGCTGAAGCCGCGGCAGAAGCTATAGCTGCACTTAAGGCCGGTTCGATGGAAGTCCGTCCGCTGCAGGATTACTTCCGCGATTAATCAAACTGAGAGACACGAAAAAGGCCGCAGATGAAAATCTGCGGCCTTTTTCTTTGGTAGCAACCACCAATATGACGAACTCGGCAATGCTTTATCTATTTGTTTTGGCGCGCATCTTGCTCCGGAAACCGCTTCGCACTTTTCGAGATAAGCTCTAGGGTCTGAGGGGAATTAGGTTTCGGGCGTGGCGTGCGACGGATTTTGGTCCTGAACAGGAGAAAAGACCGCCGTAGCTAATTCCCCACAGACCCTAGACCGTTGCTTCTGTTTGATGCGGCAGGCGAAGTGGATCAGCCTGCAAGTCCATCTCAAGATGGAGTTGGCGTGTGAACAAGCCATTATGCCCAAGGCCTTTGCCGATATGAATGACGGATGCATCTTTTAATGGGCCGGTCAGGATTGCATAGGCGCGTTTGCGCGCTTCTTCATCCATACCGTCCAATGTGCCATCAATCACGATCCAGCTTGGATTTTGCAGAACAAGTCGCGCGAGTGCCAGGCTTTGCTGCTCGTCATCAGTGAGCGTCCTATCCCAACGCAACGTACGATCAATCTGTGGCTCCAGACGCTCCAGCCCCGCGAATTTCAGCACTTCCGCGACCTGATTTTTAGAGAAATCGGCAGCATTCAGTGGATATACAACGGCGTCATGCAGGTTGCCGGGTGGGATATAAGGCGCATGAGGGATAAACACCACGCGATCACCAGCGGGCAGACCGATGCGTCCGCTTCCCCACGGCCACAAACCACCAAGAGCACGGAAAAACCGGCTGCGCTCGGTCTCCGTTGCCCCTGTCACAAACAGACGTTCGCCGGGGTTGATCGCTACTTGCTTCTCAACAAGATTGAGGCACCCATCAGGCACCGCAATCGACAAACCGTCGATGGTCAAACGCTCGTCTTCGTTCGTTTCGAGCGTGATCTGGCGATCAATATGGCCGATATCATCCATTCGCAAGATAGCCTGACGGAAGCTTGCAACGCGCAAAAGCGTTGCACGCCAGTCGGCAATAGCGCCGAAATTATCGACGAACCAGCGTAGGGAATTATGTACCTGCGTGAAGGCACCCACAGCCATCATAAGGCCACCGAAGGTCAGCCCACCGGAAAAATAGACCGGTGCAGCGACAAGAATCGGCGCAATAATCGTGAACCAGCCATAGCCAGCAGTTACCCATGTGAGGTTCGTTGTCGCAATGACGATCCTCTTGATCGCGCTCAAAACGGCATCGAGATCGCGATCCAGCCTGCGGCGTTCATCAGCTTCACCGCGTGCGAGTGTTACGGCATCGATATGCTCGTTAACCCGCATCAGCGAGAAGCGGAAATCAGCCTCGCGCGCATAGCGGTTGGCATTGTGATTGACGAGGCTGCGACCGACAAACCACGAAAGCAGCGACGCAGAACCCGCATAAAAAACAGCGGCCCAGACCATGTAGCCGGGAATAGAAAAACTATAACCCCATACATGGAAGACAAAGCCGCTTGAAAGCGACCATAAGACGCCGACGAAACTCACCAGAATGACTGTCGACTGCAGCAGATTGATGCCGAGATCGCTCGTCGTTTCGGCCAGATGGCGCGCATCTTCCTGCAAGCGCTGATCGGGATTGATGCCAATTTCGCCAGCCTTTGCCAGTCGAAACGCCCTCCCCGGCTGCAACCACTGACCAACCAGATCACGCGCCAACCCATCGCGCAGCTTCAGCTTGAACATCTGGTTCAGCCAGGTCTGTGAGACGTTAAGGATGAGAACTGAGCCGGCAATGGCAAAGAAAATTAATAGCTGATGGAAAAACGCACTCAAATTGCGGTCCGATAGCGCATTATAGAACGGCACATTCCAGCGGTTGATTGCCACCTGCCCGATAGCGATGAGAACGATCAGCACAAAGATACCCGTTCCCAAGGCGATCAGCTGATTGCGAACGGGAGACACCCAGAACGCGCTCATCATCATGCGAACTTGCGAGAGAAGATCGCTGCCGTCCTGCTTGCTCTTATCCGGATGACGACGAGGCGGGCGAGTAGCCCTATGCGGCTTATCCTGCTTTGATTTGGACACCACGTCTTTCCTCATCGGGCTTGTGTTTGGCAGATGCAAAACTTTGCTAGTGGCTTGAATTTGACGTTTGAATTCCGGCTGACACTTATGTTGTTTCAAACGTCAAATTCGAAAAATCCACTAGATAGAAATACTTACTAGTGGTCCTTTTAAATTCCAACATTTGCTCAGCACATGAAACGAGGGAAGCAAATGTTGGAATCAGACCACTAGTAAATATAGGCGTAAATACCAAAGGTCATGGGATTGTTCTTAAACAATTCCGGCCTCACTCTGTAGCAACATTTTGGAACTTTTGTGTGAGAACCCGACCGCTCACTTTATCGGATGCTTGCACCTGCTTATCCAGCTGGCAGCATTATAAAATGCATCCCCGTTTGAGGAATAAAACCATCTCTTTTCATCTCTTCCAGGTGCATTTGGCAGACGTTAGCGATCACATCTGGATCGGAATATGAAAAAGCATTTCAAAAATAGGCCTTTAGAGATATCAAAGCCTGTCTTGTATTGGTCAAATTTGTCGCATATAGTCGGGCAATCGATTTTTCGGTCAAGTGACTTTGCGACCCGCCCGGCCTGCCGTGCTTCCTGACGATCTCCTGTCCATAAATTCGATCCACAGGGACGTGTGCGAAGCATACGGACTACACGACTACTAATGTTACAAAGGAATTTCCCATGGCTACGGGAACTGTTAAGTGGTTCAACACGACCAAGGGCTTCGGCTTCATTCAGCCTGATCAGGGCGGCACGGACGTATTCGTTCACATTTCCGCTGTTCAGCGCGCTGGTCTGGCCACGCTCGATGAAGGCCAGAAGGTTACGTACGAAATCGTACAGGACCGCCGTTCGGGCCGTTCGTCTGCCGACAACCTCGTCGCAGCATAATTTTTGCCGCAAGGCAGAGGAAAGGCGGGACTTGTCCCGCCTTTTTTATTTGTCCGATTTCTTATTCGATAATATTCAGACTTTTATCAGCGCACTCGCTCCCAGCATAAGAGCTGCGACCAACGCTGCTACGGTGCGAACATGGTTCCAAAGAGTCCAGTCGCGCACATAAGCGATCCAGACATCCGCTGATGCAGCAGCATTTGCATCCATGACGGCAAGCTGATCATTGAGCGGCACATTCAGAATCATGGTTACGCCAATGGTGCCGATCAGATAGATGCCAGCACCGATCATCGTCCACTTCGACAGGCTGCCAAAACCCATCAGCCCGAGCGCAATTATCGCCAGACAGAGCAATGCTGTTCCAAAAAAGACAGCAAAAAATGTGCCATTAATCACTGTTATGTTGATCGACTGCATTGCCGGTATGCCGGCATTTGCCGGAATGCGTGCGAGAGCAGCCATCACAAAGCTTGAGAACGCATAGAAAATACCGCCTGTAATCGCACTACCCCATGCCGTCAGCAGCACAAGCAGTTGAAAACTCATCGTCATGATCCTTCCTCCCAAGCGCCTTCTTCAGCGGCCTTGCGGGCAAAATCTGCAAAGCGGCGCGGCTTTCGACCCAAAGCTTCCTCAACGCCATGAGCCACTTTGGCGTTACGACCATCAAAAAGCTCAGTGAAAAGATAGCGTAGAAGCGCAATGACATCTTCAGGCAGCGCCTGTTCGCGCAACGCCACTTCATAATCAGCAAACGAAACAGAATAGAACGACAGCTCCCTCCCCGTAGCGCCTGCGAGCTCGCTCACTGCATCGTTAAAACTCAGCAGTTCCGGGCCTGTTAGCTCATAGAGGCGATTGCGGTGGCTCGATTGCGTCAGGGCTGCAACCGCTACATCAGCAATATCGTCGGCATCGATGAACGGCTCTTTTGTCTGTCCGACCGGCAACGTCAGCGAACCCGATAAAAGCTCATCCCGCATGTAGTTTTCACTGAAGTTCTGCATGAACCAGCTTGCGCGCAGCACGGTCCAGTCAAGGCCGGAGGTTTGAAGCACCTGCTCGGCAGCTTCGGCCTCCTCCTCACCTCGTCCGGAAAGAAGAACGACATGTTTCACACCCGCCGTCTTCGCGACCATCAGAAATGCGCGGATTGCATCTACCGCACCCGGCAAAGCCAGATCCGGCTGATATGTGACATAGGCCTGTGTGACACCTTCAAGCGCCGCAGCCCAACCGGATTGACTATTCCAGTCAAAGGCAATTTCCGTGCTTCGCGATACGGCACGAACAGACAGGCCCTTCTCCCGCAATTTCTCCGCAACGCGCCTGCCGGTTTTGCCGGTCGCACCGATCACCAGATAAAGATCATTCGAGCCCGTATTCATTTTCCATCTCCCAAAATATGAGCATCCCTCATATTTGCAATATGTGAGCAATCCTCATATTCTGTCAAGAGCGGATAATGTGAGTCGGTCATGAAGCAGAATTCGGGTACGGAAACAGAAGCAATCGGTGCGGCAATCCTGCGGCGCACACCCAGTCAGAGCCGGGCACAGGAAAAAATCCGCCGCATAACGGAATGCGCGACCGCGCTGATCGCCACAAAGGGCAGCGACAGTCTGAAGATGAGCGAAATTGCCCAGCAGGCCGGCATTTCGATCGGTGCGCTCTATCAGTATTTTCCTGATAAAAGCGCCTTGATCCGGTATCTGTTTGAAAGCTGTAACGCGCAATCGCGTCAGTGCATCGAAGATGGACTTGCCGCAGCAAATTCAAGCGACGAATTGATTGCTGCATTTAATGCCTTGATTGACGAGTATCTGGCTTTGATGCGGCTGGAACCGGCAATGCGCGATATATGGTCGGCCACGCAGACCGATAAATCCCTGTCGAAGCTCGAGATTGCCGAAAGCCGCCAGAATGGCAAACTGCTAGCGGATACAATCCGTCGGATCGCACCCGATAAAGACACCGCCCAGCTGGACGAAACCGCTTTTCTGCTGATGCATTTTGGCGAATCCACCATGCGCATCGCCGTCGAGGTTGCGGAGGATGAATGTGATGCGCTGATTAAGGCTTATAAAGTCATGGCCACGCGTAGCTTGCGCGACCTCATGGGCCATTAAAGCATTTCCAGCAAAACTGCGAAGCGGTGTTGCGTGGGGATAATGCGTAAAACAAAAAGATGGAGCGGTTCCAACGATTTAATATTAACTGGAACCGCTCTGAACATTAAGGCAGCCAGTCCATCGAAACATGCCCTTCATCGGCTGCTACGCGCTTAAGCCACGCATTGACTGCCGGATAGCGATCCATGTTGAAGCCGCCCCGATGCGCCTCATGCGTATAAGCATAAAGAGCAATATCAGCCACCGTCAGGCTGTCACCTGCCAGGAAAGGTGTCTTCTTCAATTGCTCTTCCATAACGCCGAGCGCTTTGTCGCCACCCGCAAGCGTCGATGCCAGACGTTCAGGCGTCGCATCACGGGCGCGCTCCGGATAGACCATCAAGGCACGGCGCACAGCGACATAAGGCTCATGGCTATATTGTTCGAAGAATAGCCACTGATACACCAACGCCCGCTCATAAGCGTCTTTCGGCAGATAGGGCGTCCCCTCAGCCAGATGGAGAAGCATGGCATTCGATTCGGCAAGAAAGCGACCATCTTCCAGTTCAAGGAGCGGAACCTTACCATTCGGGTTTTTCGCCAGATATTCAGGTGCTCGCGTCGAACCGTCGAGGGATGAAACGGTGACGTGCTTGAAAGGCTTACCGAGTTTTGCAAGCAAAAGCCGTGGCTTATAGCAATTTCCGGAATCTGGCTGTGAATAGATCGTGAGCATTTGCTTCTCCTGTACCGGTATAACATGTCCGTCAGACTGAAAGCTGTCCAATCAGTTTCATTGAACGAATATGTGCGGATCTCTGATGGATCAGAACTTTTCAGCAACACAATCGCGCGAGAAACCGGAATTTCTTGCGAAAATGCAAAGCTTTTGTTGCGATTCGTGCGCCGATGCGACATAGAAAGTCCGCAAAACCGGACCGTGCCCGGTGCCGGTTATCTGATCCTGCCATCTATGGAGATCTATCATGGCATTTCTCGCCGACGCCCTTTCTCGTGTAAAGCCATCTGCAACCATCGCGGTCAGCCAGAAAGCACGTGAACTGAAAGCCAAGGGCAAGGACGTGATTGGTCTCGGAGCGGGCGAACCCGATTTCGACACACCAGACAATATCAAGAAGGCTGCCATCGACGCGATCAATCGCGGCGAAACCAAGTACACGCCAGTTGCTGGTATTCCTGAGCTGCGTCAGGCCATCGTTGCTAAGTTCAAGCGCGAAAATGGCCTCGACTATAAGCCGGAACAGGTCATCGTCGGAACCGGCGGCAAGCAGATCCTGTTTAACGCTTTCATGGCGACCCTGAACCCAGGTGATGAAGTGATCGTGCCTGCCCCATACTGGGTAAGCTACCCGGAAATGGTTGCGATCAACGGCGGCACGCCAGTTTTCGTCAACACGAAGATCGAAGACAACTTCAAGCTGACAGCAAGCGATCTTGAAAAGGCGATCACGCCAAAGACCAAGTGGCTGATCTTCAACTCGCCATCGAACCCAACCGGCTCGGCATACACTGAAGCAGAACTGAAGGCTCTGACCGACGTTCTCGTCCGTCATCCGCAGGTATGGATCCTCACCGACGACATGTATGAACATCTCGTCTATGGCGATTTCGTCTTCACGACGCCTGCACAGGTTGAACCTTCGCTCTATGATCGTACGCTCACCATGAACGGCGTATCGAAGGCCTATGCAATGACCGGCTGGCGTATTGGTTATGCCGCAGGCCCGCTGCAGCTCATCAAGGCTATGGACATGGTGCAGGGTCAGCAGACCTCCGGCGCTTGCTCCATCGCTCAATGGGCCGCTGTTGAAGCGCTCAACGGCACGCAGGACTTCATTCCGGAAAACAAGAAGATCTTCCAGGCTCGCCGCGATCTGGTCGTATCGATGCTCAATCAGGCAACCGGCATTCATTGCCCAACGCCAGAAGGTGCATTCTACGTTTACCCATCCTGTGCAGGCCTGATCGGCAAGAAGACTGAAGCTGGCAAAGTCATCGAAACCGACGAAGACTTCGTAACTGAGCTGCTCGAAGCAGAAGGCGTTGCAGTCGTTCATGGTTCGGCTTTCGGCCTTGGACCAAACTTCCGCATTTCTTATGCGACATCCGACGAACTGCTTGAAGAAGCCTGCTCACGCATTCAGCGCTTCTGCGCAAGCCTGCGTTAAAAGCTACAAATACAAATGACGAAGGGGCCGAAAGGCCCCTTTTTCGTATCTTCACCTCAAGAGAAAAACCAAGATCTGGCGAAAAGCCAAAAAAAAAGCCAGACAAATGTCTGGCTTTGAGTTTTGAAGGTGCCTTCAAGGCGAACCTCCAGAGGGGAACACTCAGCGCGCGCAAATGGGAGGAGGAAACGCAGCGCTGAGATGACTTATATATGCCTTGTGCTAATTGTTTTTGCAATGCAACTTTAGCGCAATACAGCTATGCGTTTTTTGCATGGCTAGAAAATCAATAAAAAGTCAATATATTCATAGAGTTAGAGATTAACCACTTATCCGACTTTCTTAACTGGCTATTATAGAGCCGCCCAAACAGAAGGCATAGCCGAACAATCACTGCCTCTAAAAATAGCAAATCACTTCCGTAGATCGAAAGCATCCGCCGCTGTCATGAAACTATCATGGCACTGAATCTGACTTGTCACAGAAGAGGCATAGAAGCCCTCGCAAGGCCGCAGCCATCCTTTTTGAATGCCGAAACGGCACATGCTGCAGCGCACCCCTTATCCAACAAGGAGCGCCATCTTGCGTATCGTCCAGATTACCGACACCCACCTCAGCCCAACCAAGTCGCACTTCAACAGCAATTGGGCACCCCTTGTTGCGTGGATTGAAGAACAAAAGCCGGATCTCATCATTCACACCGGCGACCTGACGGTTGACGGTGCAGACATGGAAGCGGATCTCGCTTTCTGCCGCGAACGTATCGCCGAACTTTCCGCCCCTGTGCTGAGCCTTCCCGGCAATCACGACATCGGCCACCTGCCCGGCAGCCATCAACCTGTCAACATGCAGCGCCTGACGCGTTGGCGTGATCATTTCGGTCCAGACTACTGGGCTAAAGATCTCGGCGACTGGCGCATCATTGGGCTTAACAGCCTGATTATCGGTGCTGACTCCGCTGAGGAAGAAGAACAGTTCCAATGGCTTGAGGCAGAGCTGAATAACAGCGATGGCAAGCCTGTTGCTATTTTTGCGCATAAGCCGGTTTTCGTCGATCAGCCAGATGAAGGGGACACGGGTTACTGGGGTATTCGTCCCGCTCCACGTCAGCGCCTCTACGATCTGTTTGCTGCCAATAATGTAAAGCTTCATGCAAGCGGCCATCTTCACCGCGCATGGGCTGGGGAAGCTTATGGTACAAGCTATATCTGGGCACCGGCAGCAGCATTCATAGTGGGCGCCATGGAACGTGACCTGCCCGGTGAGCGTATTCTGGGAGCAGCTATCCACGACCTCGGCGAAACAGTAGAAAGTGAAATCGTCCGTATTGAAGAGCTTACACCTTACGTCATTGATGATGTGGTGCATGAAGTCTATCCGCATCACACGGGCGATGGTGAGGCGGAAAAGCTTGCTGAGGAGGCTACTCAGTGAGCACGCTTGTCCTTCGCGATATCAGCAAGTCTTACGGCAACAATCAGATCCTTGACGGTATTTCCATTGAGGCCGCAGAAGGCGAGTTTATTGCACTCGTGGGTCCGTCAGGTTGTGGCAAGAGCACGTTGCTGCGCATTCTAGCAGGCCTTGATCACGCCGATGAAGGCAGCATTGCCATTGCCGGACGCGATATCACAGGCGCCCATCCTGCTGACCGCAACATGGCGATGGTCTTTCAATCCTATGCACTTTATCCGCATTTAACGGCAGCGCAGAACATCGCGGTTCCTCTTGCCATGCGCGATATGACCACTCTGGAACGCTTTCCACTGGTCGGCGTACTCGTTCCGGGGCAACGCAAGAAGCGAGCAGCCATCCAAAAGCAGGTCAAAGCGACAGCAACCAGCCTTAAAATCGATCATCTGCTTGATCGCAAGCCGGGCCAAATGTCGGGTGGCCAGCGCCAGCGTGTTGCGCTTGCCCGTGCTCTTGTCCGTCAGCCCGGCGCGTTTCTAATGGATGAGCCGCTGTCCAACCTCGACGCCAATCTGCGTGTTCACACCCGCGCGGAAATCGTGGAGCTACATCGCCGCGCCGGTGTGCCGACGATCTATGTAACGCACGATCAGGCTGAAGCCCTGAGCATGGCCGACCGTGTGGCCGTCATGATGGGCGGTAAGTTACTGCAGATTGATACGCCAACTGCGATCTATAATGATCCAAAACATATTGAAGTCGCTCAGTTTATCGGCACACCGCGCATCAATATCCTTGACGCTCTGGTGAGCGACAATGGCATCGTCCATTTTGCTGGCCGCGCGATACTGCAAGGCATCGCGGCACATTCTGGCACGCAAATCCGCGTCGGCATCAGGCCCGAACATTTCCGCATCGTTCCACACGACAGAACCGGTATCACTGCCACGGTTTCGCGGATTGAGTTCCTGGGCTCGGAAGTGTTGATCTATGTAAAAGCTCCCGGCGCGTCACAGGATCTGACAGTCAAGCTTGATCCCGCGAACGCAAAACATATTGCAGCGGGTTTAGCCGTTGGCCTACATTTTGATGCAGACAACGCCTATCTTTTTGGCGACGACGGTCTGCGTCTGCGTCAACCCGCCGGAAATGCAATACAACTTGCCCCGCGGGAAAAGGCGCCAGCTCATGTCTGACGCCGCTCTTCCTCACACGGGTTTAACTAACGCTCGCACGGCTGCAGAAAAGGCACGCCGACGTGAAGAACGCCTTGCCTGGAAACTTGCAGCACCGGCCATTCTCCTCACAGCACTTTTGATCCTGTTACCGACAGCAGCTGTGATCTTCTGGAGCCTCACCAATTTCGAGTTGGGCTATGACGGCTTTGAATTTATCGGCCTTGATAACTACCGCGAGTTATTCACCGACCGCACGTTTTTGATCTCACTCAAAAACACGGCAGTTTACACAGCTATCGTAGCTCCGGCTTCCGTTTTTCTGGGCCTTGGCGTGGCGCTTCTTATTGAAAGCGAAGTTCGCGGCAAATCATTTTTCCGCACGGTTTACTTCCTTCCTGTGGCTTCGCTTCTCGTCGCCATGGCAACCGTCTGGCAATATCTGCTGCATCCAACGCTTGGTCCGGTAAACGCAATGCTTGGGATGATCGGCATTACCGGTCCCAACTGGCTAGGCTCCAGCGATACCGTGCTCTTTAGCCTTGCACTCATTGGCGTCTGGCAAAGCGTCGGTTTCAACATGGTTTTGTTTCTTGCTGGCCTGACCGCGATACCACGCGAACTTTATTCGGCTGCGGAAGTTGATGGCGTGAAAAGCAGCTGGGAACGGTTTCGTCTGGTCACTTGGCCTCTGCTCGGCCCCACCACGCTGTTTGTAACGACAATCAGCATTATCAATGCAGTGAAAGTCTTTGAGACAGTCAAAACACTGACCGAAGGCGGTCCAAATAAAGCATCCGAAGTGCTGCTCTGGACCATTTATCAGGAAGGCTTTGTCTATCTGCGCGTGGGCTATGCCTCTGCGATGACCGTGATTTTCCTCGCTGTGCTGATCGTTCTGATGATGCTGCAGTTCCGCGTGCTGGACCGTCGTACCCATTATTGAGGAACCAGAAATGACTTTTGCCCGTTCCTTCCGTCTCGGCTTGCTTTCATTGGGTGCGCTTATTTTTCTGGCACCCTATATTTTCATGCTATCGACGGCCGCCAAATCGCAACAGGATATCTTTTCCTCTTCACTTTCGCTCATTCCGCAAAACTGGGCTCTTTGGGATAACCTCACCAAAGCTTTGACGCGCGTTCCGATGGGACTTCTGCTGTTTAACGGTGTCGTCGTCTGTGGGCTGGTTCTCGTCGTACAGGTGGTGATTGCCATACCGTGTGCTTATGCAATGGCAAAGCTGCAGTTTCGCGGTCAGCGCACGATGATGATGCTGGTCATGCTTGGCCTTCTTGTTCCGATCCATGCAACGGCTCTCCCGTTCTATGTCGGCTTTAATCAGCTTGGCGTTCTCAATAGCTACTTCGCACTGAGCGCGCCGTTCTTCATTTCGGTCTTCGGCATTTTCCTGTTTCTACAGTTTTTCCGTGCTCTTCCGGATGACCTCATCAGCGCTGCTCGCCTTGATGGAATGTCCGAAGCAGGCATCGTCATGCGCGTCATTGTTCCAAATGCGTGGCCTGCCATCACCGCTTTCTCGATCTTTTCGGTGGTCGCACACTGGAACGATCTGTTTTGGCCGCTCATCGTCGTCAATGGCATGGAACGGGCCACACCACCGCTCGGCCTCCTCTATTTCCGCGCAGCCGAAGCTGGCGATGACTATGGCGCACTGATGGCGGCAACGCTCATCATCACCCTGCCGCTTCTCCTCGCGTTTCTCGCAGCCCAACGCCGCTTCATCGAAGGCATTACTTTAACCGGCCTCAAAGGCTGAAATCCTCCCCGCCCTCCCTTATCCTCCCAAGGAGTTAAACCATGAAACGCCTTTCCAGCGCTCTTGCCGCTCTGGCTGTTGCAACCGGCCTCGTCTCTCCGGCTTTCGCAGAAACCACGCTTAACGTGCATTATCCGATGCCCGGCTTCTTCAAAGATGTCATGGCCGACATCTCGAAGAAGTTCATGGAAGAAAATCCAGATATCAAGATCAACTTCGTAAGCCCCTCAGCGACTTATGAAGAAGGCATCCAGACAATCATGCGTCAGGCTGGCACGTCGGAACTCCCAGACATCACCTTCACTGGCTTGAACCGTCTGCGCGTACTGGCTGAACGCAATATCGGCGTCGATATGAAGCCGCTCGTTGATAAGGAAGCAGACCTGGAAGCTCAGGGCTTTACCGATCACCTGCTAAGCCTTGCTCGCGTTGGTGATCGTCAGGTCGGCCTTGCTTTCGCAACGTCAAACCCGATCATGTATTACAATGCCGATCTGGTTAAGGCTGCGGGCGGCAACCCAGATACACCGCCAACCACCTGGGACGAGGTGATCGAGCTCGGCGGCAAAATCAAGGCACTCGGCAACGGCAATGAAGGCATCGACTTCCGCTGGCAGGGTGACGACTGGATGTTCTCAGCGCTGCTTTTCGGCGCGGGCGGCACCATGCTCACTGAAGACGAAAAGAAGGTTGCCTTTAATGGACCGGAAGGCCTTGAAGCCTTCAAACTCGTTGATCGCTTGGTGAAAGAAGGCGGCATGCCAGTTCTGACCAAGGCTGCGGGTGAACAGGCTTTTGCTGCTGGTAAGGTAGGCTTCGCATTCCAGACCACTGGCGCACTGCGCAACACGATCAAGAATGTTGGCGATAAGTTCGATATGCGCACCGCCAAGATTCCACTGCTTAACCCTGAAAAGGGTCGCTTGCCGACGGGTGGTAATGCAGTTGTCATCCTGACCGAAGACCAGGCAAAGCTTGATGCAGCCTGGAAATTTGCCAAATTTGCTGCAGGCCCATACGGCGCATCGGTCGTTGTACCAGGTACCGGCTATGTGCCGAACAATGAACTGGCTGCGAAGTCGGATGAATATCTCGGCAAATTCTATGAAGAAAATCCGCTCTTCAAAGCTGGTCTGAGCCAGATGTCGATCATGATCCCTTGGTATGCATTCCCTGGCTCGAACGGCGTCAAGGTAACACAGACCATTGTCGACAACCTCTCGCGTGTTGTTGAGCAGTCGGCTACGCCTGAAGATGCTCTTGCCGATGCATCGAAAGAAGTTCAGCGTCTGCTGCCACGCAAATAGCTTCACAAAACAAAAAGGCCGCGCTGGATTGTCCAGCGCGGCCTTTTCTTGTCAAAAACGAAGATCAGAAGGTCCAGTTTCTTGCCTTCGAGAACAGGAAATCACGGAAAGCATGAAGCTTGGCTGAATTCTTCAGCGCTTCCGGATAACAGAAGAACGTGTCGAAGGATGGGATTTCCTCAAGCTCAGGCAAAAGCTGAACGAGACCGGATTCCTTGTCCGCCATATAGTCAGGCAACACCGCAATTCCGACACCACGCTGGACCGCACGACGAATGGAAAGCAGATTATTCACCTGCAAAACCGGAATGCGTGAGCTGCCATCGGACCGACCAGCGATCTCGAGCCAGTTCAATCCTGTCAGATAGCTTGGAGCAGGTTCACCGAATGTCACAACCCGATGCTGGTCGATCTCGTCTATGGAATTCAGCTTCCCATATTTCGAGACATAACCCGCAGAGGCATAAACATGCATATGCACGGTGAACAGGCGGCGCTGGATGAGGTCAGGCTGCTGGGGCTGGCGCAAGCGGATTGCGCAATCCGCATGACGCATGGTCAGATCCAGTTCCTCATTATCGAGGATCAGCTGCAGCTGAATATCCGGGTAAAGCTCGACAAACTCCTGAATGCGCTCGATCAGCCAGCCCGAGCCAAGACCAACCGTCGTGGTCACACGCAGGCGACCCGTCGGCTTTTCCTTGCTTTCGGCAAGTTTGGAGCGGACATTTTCGAGCTTCATCAGCACGTCATGCGCCGTGCGATAGAGCGTTTCACCCTGTTCCGTCAGAATAAGCCCACGCGCATGACGATGAAACAGCGGAACGCCGACATCCTGCTCAAGCGCGCTGACCTGACGCGAAATAGCCGATTGCGACAGATGCAATGTCTGCGCGGCATGGGTAAAGGACCCCGCTTCCGCGGCAGCATGGAATATGCGCAGTTTATCCCAGTCGAGCGGTGCGACCACCTTCTCCCCCTCTCGTTACTCCGCAGCTTCGTGCAGCGGTTCCTGTGCAGCCAACCAGCGCTCTGCTTCCAGAGCAGCCATGCAACCCATACCTGCTGCCGTTACAGCCTGCCGGTAAATATCGTCCGTAACGTCACCGGCGGCAAAAATGCCTGGAACGTCTGTGGCCGTTGAATCAGGTGCAGTCCAAAGATAGCCGTTTGGCTTCTGCTTGAGTTTGCCCTCGAACAAAGAAACGGCAGGTGCGTGGCCAATGGCGATGAAAACGCCATGTACGTCGTGAACAGCCGTTTCGCCCGTGACAACATTCTTGAGGCGCACGCCGGTCACTGTCGCGCCCATTGGTGGCTTGGCCTCGGTGCCGACGATTTCGTCGATGACGCTGTTCCAGACGACTTTAACATTGTCGCGGTTCAGCAGGCGATCCTGCATGATCTTTTCTGCGCGGAAGCCTTCGCGGCGATGAACAACGGTCACACTCTTCGCAATATGCGAAAGGTAAAGCGCTTCCTCGACAGCGGTATTGCCGCCGCCGACAACCACGACATCTTTGCCGCGATAGAAGAAACCGTCACAGGTCGCACAAGCTGAAACGCCGCCACCCATGAAAGTCTGTTCGCTCTCGAGCCCCAGCCACTTAGCCTGCGCACCGGTCGCAATGATCAGCGCATCACAGGTATAAACCGTGCCAGAATCGCCAATCAGGCGGAATGGACGCGATTTCGTATCGACCTCTGTGATGATGTCATAAAGAATTTCAGCGCCGACATTCTGAGCCTGCGTCGCCATCTGATCCATCATCCATGGACCCTGAACAGGTTCGGCATAGCCCGGATAGTTTTCCACATCGGTGGTGATCATCAGCTGACCACCCTGCTGCAAACCGGTAATGATGATCGGCTTGAGCATGGCGCGCGCTGCATAAATGGCTGCTGTATATCCTGCCGGACCTGAGCCGATGACAATGACGGGCGCGTGACGCTGTGACATGGGTAGTTCTCCGGTCCCAAAAATCGATTTAAATCGCGGACTTCAAGCTTACTAGAATCGCCTTCGCGCTCAGCTCTGCCAATGCCCTGATATTATGGCCAAGGTAGGTCTGCAAACTGGCCATTGCAAGGTTCGACCAGCATTTGAAGCCCGTTAGCCACAGCTTGTGACCTTTCGGCATGGCTATACGTCACACCACATTGCAGCTGGCAATTTCCCGCGTTAAACACACAGGATATGAAGCAGCTTCTAAAAAACGCTGGAGCCGACCGCCATCTATAAGACAGTCGCCAATATCTGTGCGCGTTTCGGCCTTGTTATGGCTGTTGCAATGCTGCTGCCTGCAGCCATCGATCTGCGCGACGGCAGCGATGACTGGCTGATTTTCGTGCGCTCTGCTGCAGCAACCGGAGCGCTATCCGCGCTGATCCTGTTTGCCACGCAAAACCAGAACACGCGCTTCACACCACGTCTTGGTTTTTTGCTGACTGCCTGCCTGTGGCTCACTGCAAGTTTTCTTGGCTCTATCCCGCTTTATTTTTCGCATCTGCCAATCAGCTACGCGACGGCATTCTTTGAGGCCATGTCGGGTGTGACGTCTACAGGAGCTACAGCACTCACAGGCCTTGATGACATGCAGCGCGGTATTCTGCTGTGGCGCTCTCTGCTTTGCTGGATCGGGGGCGTTGGCTTCATCGGCTTGGCCCTCTTAATGCTGCCGTCGTTGCGAGCTGGTGGTCTGGCGCTGTTCCATATGGAAAACTCGGACAAGTCGGAAAAAATTCTGCCGCGCATGAACCAGATCGCGCTTGGCATTATTTTGGCTTATCTCACCCTGACAGCCGCCTGCATGATCGCTTATTTCGCTGTCGGGATGAGCATCTTCGATGCAATCAATCATGGTTTGGCGACGGTTGCGACGGCCGGTTTTTCGACCCATGATAATTCATTCGGCTTTTATGAAGGCAACCGAATGTTGCTGGTTGTTTCGACAGTTTTCATGGTGCTGTCGGCCCTGCCCTTCGTTTTATACATCAAGGCATTTATGCCACGTCGTACAGAACTGCTGAAAGATCCACAGGTGAAACTCTTCTTCACCATCGTAATCGGTTTCAGCTTCGTTCTCGCTGTCGTACTGCGCCTTGGTTCTAACGTTCCATTTGGCGATGCGCTGATTTCAGCTTCGTTCCACTTTGTCTCGGTCATCACAACCACCGGCTTTACAACCGAAGATTACTCACTGTGGGGACCGCCCGCGATAGGCATCTTTTTCCTCGCGTCCTTTCTGGGCGGCTGCGCAGGCTCGACGTCCGGCGGCATCAAGATGAACCGTCTCATCATCCTGTGGAGCTTGACACAAGCCAATCTGGCACGCCTCGTCATGCCCCACGCTGTCATCAAAATCCGGTACGGTTCATCAGAAGTGTCTGGCGAGATCGCCCAGAACGTATTGCTCTATCTGTTTCTCTATATCGCATCGCTCATTATCGGCGCCGTTTTACTCGCCTCACTTGGCCTCGACTTCGTATCGGCCTTCACTGGCGCACTGACCGCATTATCCAATGTTGGCCCCGGATTCGGCGATACAATTGGTCCTGTGGGCAATTTTTCGACGATCCATGACCCCGCACTTTGGGTGCTCTCGTTCCTCATGTTGGTCGGCCGCCTCGAGCTCATAACCATATTTATCCTGTTCACACGTACTTTCTGGATGCGCTAACAACGCTTTAGGCGGTTTACATCCTGTCGTTTCTTTTGGTATGAGCAGGATTAGATTGCGCTATACCAGCGCTGAGTGTTTTATAATTACAACCGACTGAAATATCCTTGCGCGCGGAGTTTTGCATGCCTATCAAGGCTGATCTGGACGATATCGATTGGAAAATCCTTCGGGAGCTCCAGAATGACGGGCGCATCACCAATGTCGAACTCGCTGAACGGGTCGGAATCTCGGCCCCTCCTTGCTTGCGTCGTGTACGCAAACTCGAGGAAAGCGGCGTTATTCGTGGCTATCGCGCAATCCTGAATGGTAATGCGCTCGGCCAGGATCTGGTAGCTTTCTGCTCGGTTGGCTTGCACCGTCAGGCTGATGCCGATCTCAAGGCATTTGCGGAGAAAACGAAGCAGTGGCCTCTGGTACGCCGCGCATGGATGGTCTCTGGCGAATCCGACTTCCTGCTTCATTGCGTTGCACGCGACCTCAACACCTTCCAGACTTTCGTCATTGAAGAGCTGACCGCGGCCCCAAATGTGGATTCAGTACGCACAGCGCTGACAATTCGTCCGGTCAAAGACGAGCCTCTGATGATTCTCTGATGAGATAAATATTCCATATGAGAGCGACTGCGTTCCGGCGCAGTCGCTCTTTTTATTTGGAATTAAGTTCAGCTGTTAAAGACACGCTCATAAACGGCGCTGATAGCGTCCGCTTCTTTTTCGAGCGGAAATGCTTCATGCACATGGGCAAGCGCATTTTCACCATGGCGCTGCGCCATAGCCGGATCGGCAAGATATGGCTCAATCGCATCGCGAAGCGCATCGCCATCACCCGCTGCAACAAAGCTGCCTGTGCCATCCACGATCATTTCGGCATAAGCGCCGGCATCACTTGCAACGACCGCAGTTTTTGAAGCCATTGCTTCCAGCGGGGTCAGGCCAAAACCTTCGTTACGCGATGGCGCAACATAAAGCGTCAACCGGCGGTACCAGACACGGATATCCGGCACTTCACCTAAGATAAGAATACGATCCTGAAGACCTGCAGCAGCAATACGCGCTTTCAGATCATCCTCGAACGACTGATGTTCGGGCGTCGTACGGCCGGTGATAATTGCCGTCCATTCCGGATATTTGGGTAAAAGTGCGATCATGGCGTCGACAAAAAGGTCGGTGCCTTTGGAATGACGCACACGCCCAAAACAGCCAACGGCATATTTGCCCGGCAACCCTGACGCGCTAAATGCATCAGCCAAATCAACGGGCGGATGAAAACGCTCAAGATCGACACCATGCATAATCACGTCATGCGGCACTTGAAGAAAACTGCCCGACCGGCCACTGGTCGCAATCACCGCATTCATGCGACGGATCAGCCATTTGGTGAAAGGCTTGTGGTCACGCTGCGCAGCTGAGGTGAATACCAGTCGAAGCTTCATACGCAGAATATCGTGCATGAAAATACCCGCCAGCATTTCGATATTGCGGCGTGCATGCCAGATACGAAAACGGCGTTTGGCAGGCTTCTTCCAGAATGAGAAAAGTGCTGACCAGCCCAGATGCGGCAGGCTGTCAGGAAGTCCCGGTCCCATTGTTGCAATGCCCAATCCCTTTGCGCGTTGCAAAGGGATGAGCTGTACGATAGTCGAAGTCACACCCGAAAGGCGGCGCTTGAAGTTCGGCGCTACGACTTCCACCTGTTCAACGGGAACGGACACGTTCCGACTCAAGCGAACTTGAAGCCGAGAATTTCGTAGGAGCGCGAACCGCCGGGTGCATTGACCTCAATGGTATCGCCTTCACCCTTGCCGATCAGCGCACGCGCGATCGGGGAAGAAATCGAAATACGACCTTCCTTCACATTGGCTTCCTGATCGCCAACGATCTGATAGATTTTTTCTTCTTCGGTATCTTCATCAATAAGCGTGACAGTGGCGCCAAACTTGATCTTGTCGCCGGTCAGCTTCGTAACGTCGATAACTTCTGCGCGGCCAACGAGGTCTTCCAATTCGTTGATTCGACCTTCATTGAGGCTCTGCGCTTCTTTTGCTGCATGATATTCGGCATTTTCAGACAGATCGCCATGTGCACGCGCTTCAGCAATTGCCTCAATGATCCGCGGGCGTTCATTTTGCTGACGCGTGCGGAGTTCTTCCTTGAGGTTTTCGAAACCGCGAGGGGTCATTGGGAACTTTTCCATACCCAGTCCAGTCCTTTCCATCGCCCGCCGCACGTCCCTCCAGGATGAGCGCGACGGCAGTTTGGTTGCCCGCCTGATCTTGAGCCGTGTTTGGCACAAGACACCCGCCCGGGAGGTGGATTCACCCGCCGGTACACAAAAAGAAAACGGTCACCGAAGCACACGCTTCGGAACCGTTCAAAGTGATGTTGCTTAAACTATAGCATTTTCGTCGATCATTTCACGAAGAAAAATTTAAGCCTGTTAATTGTATCCAAAACCGCAGCTATTTTGCGGATACAGGCCAGCTCGCTGGCCACTTTTCGGGGCCGCCCGCATAATTGCCGTCGCAATCACCTTTCGAGCGTTCTTCAACGAGCACAAAGCGAACCTTGCCCTCCCCGTCGTCAGTCGCTTTCCAGACGTCATAGATGCCGCAATCACCCAATCCCCTGCCCTTGAAGAACGCTGTGATCGTTTTATTCGACTGCGACCAATCAATATTCCAGGCCTGATCCGTTGTGCTTGGTCCAGCATCTGAAATGGTCGGCAGTGAAATTGGAACGGTCTGATTCTCGCTCTGGCTATAGAACACGTAAGACTGATTATACGCCCCAGGAGAACCACAGGGCATTCCGATCAGATTAAGTCCATCCGCAATCTTTGCATTAAAACCGCCACCGGAGCTGAACGAATCCCCGTTCGATGTTCCGCAAACGCCATCCTCATCAGTGAAGTCTTTGCGGACTTGTTCGGGAATCTGCTGAACATCCTTGATCAAGGTCACATCAGGCGCAGGCGGGGCTGACTTGGCACCTTTGGCTTGAAGTGCATCAACCGTTCCTGCACGCGATTGCTGTTCGTCAATATAGATCAAGCCTCCCACAAAACCGGAAAGCGAATAGTTCGAAACCTTGCCTGCGAATTTAAGCTGCAGCTTCTGACCATTCCTCATCGCTTCAATCAATTTGGCGACCGCGTCCGCATCTCCATAGTTGAGTTGTTCATCCTGCAACTTCATGACTGACGCATCGACACTCAAAGCGGGCTTGCCATCAATCGATAGCTCCAGCTTACCCGACACTTTCGATGGGTCGATATAAGAGAGTTGAAGTTCAGGCTTTGCGCCCACAGCACGACCGCGATAAATGCCCAATCCCGGCGCACCGTCACTGGCAACTGGCGTCAGAGACAATGTGCAATTCTGCGCGAAATCACACAGGACGGATGTATCGCGGATCAACTTGTAGGCGGCGTAAGAGACGCCAAGACTGCTCAATATCGACGTAAAAACCGTCCCGGCCAGCAAGATAGCTTTACTGCTCTTTTTCAATGAAAGCATAAACAACTCCCCGCGTATAAATATTTGCTTTCTTATGTGCAGCAGTGTCGCAGTGAAACTACTACCTTGCCGATTATCCCGAATATTCTCTATAGCATATCCTGCCCCGGGAAGATGATCCAAATGAAAGAGGGCAGTTCTCTTTAGAGCACCCTCTGCGCTTCAAGAAGCCAAGAGCCGCTTAAAGAATTATTTGGTGGGATGAGGCATCAATGACGCGCGTTCAGGCAAATTTACTTCTCCTTTTGGCGGGCGTCATTTGGGGTATGGGCTTCGTCGCGCAGTCTACCGCAATGGCAAGCATAGGCCCCTTTTTGTTTATCGGTGTCCGTTCAGCCATTGCCGCCCTGACCGTACTACCATGGTCAATCGCCGAAAGCAGACGCTCACCGCACAAGCTCAAAGGCTCGAACTATCTTTACTTCATGATCGTTGGAGCAACGCTTTTTATCGGCCTTGTGCTGCAGCAGATCGGACTGATCACCACCTCCGTCACCAATGCCGGGTTCCTGACAGGTCTTTATGTCGTGATGGTACCGGTGCTCGGCGTGATTATTTTCCGCAGCTGGCCGCATCCTGTTGTCTGGCCAAGCGCTATCGCCTGCCTCACAGGCATATTCCTGTTATCAGGCGGGGAACTAAGCGCTCTCAAGCAAGGCGACTGGCTTGTCATTGCCGGTGCTGTTTTCTGGGCTATGCAGGTTTTGTTGATTAGCCGTGCCAATCGAGCAGGCCGCCCGATCACGCTGAGCTGCGTTCAGTTTGCGACCGCCGCAGTCGCAGGCTTGCTGATCGCCGCAGCAATTGAAGACATTAACTGGAACGTCATCGCACTCACCTGGAAAGAACTGCTGTTCACAGGCGTCTTTTCATCCGGCATTGCCTTCACGCTGCAAGCCATCGGCCAACGCTACACCACCTCGGCGCAGGCTGCGATTTTCCTGTCGTCCGAAGCGATCTTTGCAGCAATGTTTGGCGCAATTTTCCTTGGCGACCGGCTGACTTTCATCGGCTTCATCGGCTGTGGTTTGCTGTTTACAGCGATGCTTGCTGTCGAACTGGTTCCGATGTTCTGGAAACGTAAAGCGGAACCAATCCCGGCAGCTGCTGAATAATTACCCTCGGAAAATAAGGGCCGCTCCGCCTGCGATCAGCGCAAAACCAAGCACATGATTCCAGGTGAAGGCTTCTTTGAGATAGAAGACCGAGAACAGGCTGAATATCACCAGCGTGATCACTTCCTGCATCGTCTTCAGCTGCGCGGCTGAATAAACTTCGTGCCCGATGCGATTTGCCGGCACAGCCAGACAATATTCAATCAGAGCAATACCCCAACTGATGAAAATGACAGTGACCAGAGGGGTACTGGTGAACTTGAGATGCCCGTACCAGGCAAAAGTCATGAAAACATTGGAGCCGATCAGAAGCAGGATCGGCAGAACACTTGGCGACATCAGTGCTGACATGGAAAGAACTTTGGGGACCGGGAGGACACTGTCGCGGCTTGGCCCGAAACCGCTTTTAAGCGTTAGCACAAAGCCATGAAGATTTCGTCGGACTTATGACCATCAATTGGGCGATAAATCACCTTATTTGCGCCGCAGCTCTTAACAGGCTCACTGACTGTTCGTTTACGCTTATCAGCTAATATGAACGGAAGCCCGGTTCCAAAATGAAAGGCAGGGGCATGAGTTTTGCGTTGTCCACTCGCTTTCACCATTACCTGTTACCGGCATCTCTTGCGCTGTTCACACTTGTTGCAGGCTGCTCCGGAGAACGGCCGCCGCGACCGCAGGCAGATATTGGCAACACCGATGTCATGGTCCCGCCTGCCCCTGTTGCTTCGGTGAACACACCGCAGGAACAACGTGTCGTGGGGTTGGCGGAGGAAATCGAAAACAACGCCAATGAAATGACGACACAGAGCCAGCCGCATTACACTGGCGATTACGGTTTTGCGACACCTGTACAAAACCCCGTCAGCACTGCAGAAAACATCTATACGATGTCCAATTCGGAAGCCGCTTGCCGAACCCGGCTAAAGCGCCTCGGTGTTGTCTTCACTGAAAAATCACCCATCAATCAAAGCGGCAGCTGTCGTATCGATAACCCTATTGAAGTGAGCGGCTTCAACAGCGGTGCCATCGCTTTCAAACCTGCCGCGACTTTGAATTGTCAGGTGACAGAAGCCTTTGCGCGCTGGATCAAGGGCGACTTGCAGCCATCTGCACGCCTTCGTTATCTGTCCGGTATCAACACCATTCACAATGCCGGTGGCTATTCCTGCCGCACAATGAACCATCGCCGCGGCGCCAAGATGTCGGAGCATTCTCGCGGCAATGCGATCGATGTCACCAAGATCGTTCTGAACAACGGCAAGAGCATCACGGTGCGCAAGCCCGGCTTCTTTGCTTTCCGCGAAAAAGGCTTGCTCAACAGCGTGCGCTCGGACGCCTGCTCCTATTTCACAACCGTTCTTGGGCCTGGCTATAACCGCGAACATGCCGACCATTTTCACTTCGATCTGATGCAGCGACGCAGCGGCCACCGTGCCTGCAAGTAATAAAAAAGCCCGGATCACCCGGGCTTTTTCGATTCTATTTCATCAGCTTAGCGAAACAGGCTGAATCAGTTCCCGAACTTGCTTACTCAGCCGGAACTGGTGTCGGCTGGCCACTCTTGTCGAGCGCCACCATGACGAATTCGCCATGTGTAACCAGATCCATTTCGTCAGCTAGATAGCGCTGAGCCCATGCTTCAACGCGCAGTGTAATCGAGGTGCGACCAACGCGCGTAATCTCGGTATAAACACAAAGGACGTCGCCAATCTTGACCGGCTTGGCGAAAGACATTTCACGCACCGCAGCTGTTACAACGCGACCCTTGGCGCGTTCTGCCGCACGAATGCCGCTGGCCGTATCCATCTGCGCCATAACCCAACCGCCGAAAATATCACCAGCCGAATTGGTATCTTTAGGCATAGCCTGCGTGCGTACAGTCAACATGCCCTTTGGCGCATTAATATCGTTCATCAGTAGGTCCTTCGATCACCAGAGGCGCATCCCAAACCGCATGAAGCGGTTTCGTAAAAGATGCACGTCAAAACAGAAAACTAGAGTCATCGCTGAGTATGCTGCAAGCCTCTCCGAAGGGAAAGTGCGACATGCGCACCGCAGCCATGCAAATCAGGCACGAAACACCTATAAAAATTAAACTCTTAATTATTAATCATACCGTAAATATTCATATTGGCTTTAAAGTAATAATAACAATTATCTGCTATGTATAAATTCATGTAATACATATCAGGGGCTAAAATGAAGATTATTATTACATCATCTATTGCTACATTAGCAGTTTTATTTGCAACGAATGCTGAAGCATATAGTGGCCTTGCAACCGCGAATATAAATCTTCGCACTGGCCCCGGCACACAATACCCATCAATGGGTAGAATTCCGAATGGTGTCCTTCTCAACGTTGCAGGCTGCACCAGCGGATATGGTTGGTGTCGCGTCAACTATGCCGGCCTCGACGGCTGGGCTTCTTCAAATTACATCGCGGTACAAACGGGCGGTGGTGGATACACGACCAACGACAATTTCGGCTCGACTGCCGCAGCCGTCGGCATTCCCCTGATTGCCGGGCTGGTGATCGGCTCGGCAATAAACAACAATCGATGGGACGATGGTCCAAATTGGGGACCAGGATGGGGTCCACGCCCATACCGTTCCGGCTGGGGCCCCGGCCCTTATCGTCCGGGCCCAGGTTGGCGCGGACCCGGCCAGTGGGGTGAACCACGTCCACATTGGGGTGATCGTCCCGGCTGGCGAGACCACCCCGGCTTTCACCCAAATGTCTACGGCCCCGGTGATCGCTGGCGTCCACGCGGGCCACGGTGATTGCCGCCTCCTGACAGCCTGATGTCAGGAGCCATATAGAATTGCGACGCGGCGCACCGGATTTGTTCCATATTTGATCCGGGCGCCCTTTTCATTTGTGCCGTGAAATTCCATATTGGGAACATGGCCTCCTCAAAAGACAAATACACTCAGGATTCGCATGATGAAACTCGCGGCTTTGGCGAAGCGCCTCAGTCCGGTTTCTCAGGTGCGCCGCTTTCAGGCTCAATTTCCGACTGGGCGAAAGAGATAGGGGATGAGGCTGAAAAACCTCAACCTAAAGCCAAATCACCCAAAGCAGCGAAGACACCTAAAAAGGTGCCTGAACGCAGCAAAGAAGCGACGCGCAGCGCGCGCGGTACATCGATGGGCGGCGCGGCCTCCGCTAAGGAACGCGCAGCCGCTGGTCTTAATCCTGTGGCTGGTCTTGATATAAGCCTCGAAGACGCCACGGCTCTTAATCCTTCAGGCGCCACGGCCACCGTCAAAGCGCTGTCTGACCTGATTGAATCCGGCAATCCGCTGTTCAAGAATGGCGAGCTTTGGACACCACACCGCCCTGCCCGTCCGGCCAAATCCGAAGGCGGCATTGCGATTGAGATGGAGTCGAGCTTCGAGCCATCGGGCGATCAGCCGACAGCGATCCGAGACCTGATCAGTGGTTTGAACGACGAAGATCGGACACAGGTTTTGCTCGGCGTCACCGGCTCCGGTAAAACCTTCACCATGGCGAAAGTCATTCAGGAAACGCAGCGTCCGGCGCTTATTCTTGCGCCGAACAAGACGCTTGCAGCGCAGCTTTACGGTGAGTTCAAAAACTTCTTCCCGAACAATGCCGTGGAATATTTCGTTTCCTATTACGATTACTATCAGCCCGAAGCCTATGTGGCGCGGTCGGACACCTATATCGAAAAAGAATCGACCGTAAACGAACAGATCGACCGGATGCGCCACGCAGCAACGCGTGCGCTGATCGAGCGTGATGACGTCATCATCGTGGCATCGGTTTCGTGCATTTACGGTATCGGTTCGGTCGAAACCTATACGGCCATGACGTTTGAGATGAAAATTGGCGACCGGCTCGACCAGCGCCAGCTTCTCGCCGATCTCGTGGCACAGCAATATAAGCGGCAGGACATCAACTTCGTCCGCGG
>NZ_DAMBKZ010000005.1:0-17143 GCF_032066345.1 Brucella sp. | reverse complement strand
GCTCATTCCGTGTGCGTGGCGATACGATTGAAATCTTCCCAGCCCACTTGGAAGACCGCGCATGGCGCATCTCGCTGTTTGGCGACGAGATTGAAACCATCGCTGAGTTTGACCCGCTGACTGCCCAAAAGACCGGCGATCTTCAATCGGTCAAGATCTATGCGAATTCGCACTATGTGACTCCGCGCCCAACGCTTAATCAGGCTATCAAGTCCATTCAGGAAGAGCTGCAGCATCGTCTTGCGGAACTCACCCGCGCAGGTCGTCTGCTCGAAGCGCAGCGCCTTGAACAGCGCACGAATTTCGACCTTGAAATGTTAGAGGCAACCGGCGTCTGCAACGGCATCGAAAACTATTCGCGCTATCTGACAGGCCGCCAGCCGGGCGAACCACCTCCGACCCTATTCGAGTACATCCCGGACAATGCTCTGGTCTTCCTCGATGAAAGCCACGTCACTGTTCCACAGATTGGCGGCATGTATCGCGGCGACTTTAGACGCAAAGCAACGCTGGCCGAATATGGCTTCCGCCTGCCATCCTGCATGGATAACCGGCCGTTGCGCTTTGAGGAATGGGACGCCATGCGTCCGCAGACCATTGCAGTCTCGGCAACGCCCGGCAAATGGGAAATGGAAGAAGCTGGCGGCGTGTTTGCCGAACAGGTTATCCGCCCGACCGGCCTGATTGATCCGCCGGTAGAAGTGCGTCCTGCGAAAAGTCAGGTCGATGATGTGTTGGGCGAAATCCGCGAAACTGCGCGCAAGGGCTATCGTACGCTCTGCACGGTTCTTACCAAGCGCATGGCAGAAGATCTAACCGAGTATCTCCACGAACAGGGCGTTCGCGTGCGTTATATGCACTCGGACATCGACACGCTGGAACGTATCGAAATCATTCGCGATCTGCGCCTTGGCGCGTTCGACGTGCTGGTGGGTATCAACCTGCTGCGCGAAGGTCTCGATATTCCGGAATGCGGCTTCGTCGCCATTCTTGATGCCGACAAGGAAGGTTTCCTGCGTTCGGAAACGTCTCTGGTCCAGACCATTGGTCGTGCTGCGCGTAACGTTGACGGCAAGGTTATTCTTTACGCCGACAATATCACTGGTTCTATGCAGCGCGCGATGGATGAAACCAGCCGCCGCCGCGAAAAGCAGGAAGCCTACAATCTTGAGCATGGCATCACGCCTGCCTCGGTGAAGAAGAATATCTCGGACATTCTGAACTCGGTTTACGAGCAGGATCACGTCCGCGCCGATATTTCGGGCTTTGCCGAAGAAGGCTCGATGATGGGCAACAATCTTGCTGCTCATCTTGAACATCTTGAAAAACAGATGCGCGATGCCGCCGCCGATCTCGACTTCGAAAAGGCAGCGCGTCTGCGTGATGAGGTCAAGCGCCTGCGCGAAATGGAGCTGGCAATTGCCGACGATCCAATGGCGCGTGAAGTGGAACTTGAAAGCCCTGTAACTGGCCGTACCAAGGGCCGTCACAATGCGGGTCGCAAGGTTCACCGCACGGTCGATGACGAGCCGAAGAAGTCGCTTTTTGCCAAGCCTTCGCTCGACAATATGGGACCGGGCACGGACATGGCCAAACCGCTGTTCCGCAAGAACACGCTGGATGAAATGACTGTCAAACGGACGGAAAAACCGGCAGGTGCGGATGAAGCTCTTCTTCGCCGCGAACGTTCAGGCATCGGCTCTTATGAAGACCCGGCTGAAACCGCCCGCAAGAAGCGTCGCCCCGGCAAGACTGGCCGACCGGGGCGGTAATATCGCAAAGCTCGGAGGCTGTTTCTTACCAGCCTTCGAGCACGATCTTACCCTTGGCCTTACCACTTTCCAGCACAGCATGAGCTGCCTTGAGATTTGTGGCGTTGATCGGGGACAGCACGTCCGTCACCGTCGTTTTGATTTTGCCTGCATCGATCAGGCGTGCAACTTCATTCAGAAGTTTGCCCTGCTCACCCATGTCGGCAGTTTCAAAAATTGGCCGTGTGAACATCAGTTCCCAGTGCACTGACACCGACTTGCGCTTGAATGGCATGATGTCAAGCTTGTCCGGATCGTCAATCAGACCGAACCGTCCCTGTGGTGCTATCAGTTCAACGATTTCGCTAAGATGATCCAGCGTTTGCGTGGTCGAGAACACAAAGGCAGGCGCACCAATCCCCAAAGCCTCGACCTGCTCTGCCAACGGCTTACTGTGATTGATGACATGGTGCGCGCCGAGCTGCTTGACCCATTCCTGGGTTTCAGGACGCGATGCTGTCGCAATTACAGTCAGATCGGTTAATGCACGAACGAGCTGGATCGCGATAGAACCCACACCGCCTGCCCCACCAACCATAAGCACCGCGTTTGCGGCACCGGGCACAGGCTTGCGCACATCAAGCCTGTCAAAGAGCATTTCCCAGGCAGTAATCGACGTAAGCGGCAAAGCTGCAGCCTCACTCTTGGCAAGCGATACCGGCGCCTGTCCAACAATACGCTCGTCCACGAGGTGATATTCACTGTTTGCACCCTGACGGATAAGTGACCCGGCATACCAGACCTTGTCGCCAGTCTTGAAGTTCTGGACCGCCTCACCGGTTTCAACCACCGTTCCAACCGCATCCCAACCCAGCACTTTCCATGTGCCTTCGTCTGCCGACGCACGGTTCCGGATTTTGTAATCGACGGGATTGACCGATATCGCCTCGACCTGCACCAGCAGATCACGGCCTTTCGCAACAGGCTTATCCAGTTCGACATCAACCAGCGAATCTGCACGATCCAGCTTTCCGGCAGTTTGATAGGCAACAGCTTTCATAGTCTTTGCTCCATTTGCTATGGATCAAATATTAGACTACTATCTCAAAATGAAAATACGCACAAAAATCGCCCATAGTGACGATATCTGTACTTAGTATATAAAGGTTACTGAAATGACCAAGCCAAAGCACTCACGCTTCGATTGCAGTCCCGGCTGCGCAGTCGAGGCTGCCATCAGCCTCATCGACGGCAAATGGAAGAGTGTGGTGCTATATCATCTTCTGGATGGAACGCTGAGGTTCAATGAATTGAGACGGCAGATACCGGGCGTTACGCAGCGTATGCTCACCAATCAGCTACGTGAGCTGGAAGAAGATGGCCTGATTGAGCGCAAGGTCTATGCGCAGGTTCCGCCCAAAGTGGAATATAGCCTCTCCCCACTTGGCCGCAGCATTGAGCCCATTCTTCTTGCACTCAAAGACTGGGGTGACACCAATATCGAGCGTTTTAGCAAGCAACAGTCAACACAAACTGCGGCTTGAAAAAAGCGGCCCATGAAGGCCGCTCTTTTAGTTCAGTTATCTTACCGGCACTGACCACCGCCAGTAATGCGATAGCCTGCGCGTTCTGCTTCACAGCGGTTAGGGAATGTCTGCCTGTCATTACCCCTGCGGGCGCAAACTGGCATATATTCCCGTGTGCAGGCACCAGCACCCGGCCCCGGACGACCCGGTCTGTTGCCTTGATGCGGCGGGCGTCCTGGCCGCTCTCCTCCCCAGCCCGAACCAGGTCCCGGCCTTGATGTGCATTGTCCGTTGCCAACGATCCGATAGCCATCGGCACGCGCTTGGCAGGCGTTACCAAACGTCTTGCGCGAAGACCCGCGCTCACCGCAAACCGGCGCGTAAATCATCGGGCACATTTGCGGCTGCGATGGGCCCGGCCTGACTGGTGGCCGATAATCAGGCCCACCTTCAGCGACGCAACCTGCAAGAAACAAGGCACCTGCCAATAGGCTCAAACGACTGATTCTGTTTAGAAGCATTGCTCTCTCCCTCTCCTGTTAACTGCTAAAATGGCACAGCGAAGAGGAAGAACAAGGATATATTCGCGTATATTCCGGTTCCCTCCGCGAAAGTCATATCGACAAGTCAGAAACTTCCTTTACTCTGTCGGTAGCTTTCGGGGATGAATGGCGGAAAGGCTGCATGAAGCGTTCGCATCTGGCTATAGCAACTGTCGCAGTTTTCCAGCTTCTTTGCTGGCCAGAAGCTATCAATTCCGCCTTTGCTGAAAATGGATCGGAAGCCGAAATCTATGGTCCACCGATGCCCCCCAAGAAAGCAGAGCCCACGGTCGCACGAATCTGCGAATTGATTGAAGCGAGCGCCGAAAATCGCGGCATTCCAAAAGACTTCTTTGCACGGCTGATCTGGAAGGAAAGCCGTTTTGATCATCGCGCTGTCAGCCCTGTGGGCGCACAGGGCATTGCACAATTCATGCCCTATACGGCCAAAGAACGCGGTTTGGCAGACCCATTCGATATCGAACAGGCCATCCCGGCTTCAGCCAGTTTTCTCAGTGAATTGAAAGGCGCTTTCGGCAATTGGGGGCTCGCAGCTGCAGCCTATAATGCCGGGCCGACACGCGTCTCCAACTGGATGCGCTCAGGCGGCTTTCTTCCATTGGAAACCGAAGATTACGTGCTGGATCTGACTGGCGCTCCTGCAGATAACTTTGCGTCGGGCAATGAAATTACCAATCGTCCGCTTGATGCAAAACTCACCTTTACGGAAGCCTGCAAGCGTCTGCCCATCGTTAGAACAGCAACGATTCCCATGTCGCAGATCAAGCCGAAGCCATGGGGTATTCAAGTTGCCGGTAATTTCCGACGCAGCGTTGCCGTTAATCAATGGAGCAGGTTGCGTAAACAATTCTCGTCAGTACTCGCCGGGCATAACCCTGTCATCAGTCGCGTTCGCACACCGATGGCGCGACGTGGAATCTATGCGGTCCGTATCGGTGCAGATAGCCGTTCCGAGGCTGATAACATTTGCAGTAAACTTCGCGCAGTTGGTGGAGCCTGCATAGTTTTGCGTAATCGCTAAGCATATTCGAATGCTATACCATAGTATGATACGATATATTGCGACCAGAATGTTCTATTTTGGTATTAAACCGTCGTTATTCTCGTAATTTTTGTACAAATTCGTAACGATACCGTTTCAAAGATAACCAATCACATATTCTGTGAAGAATTTGCTTGCCAAACTACGCCGCATAGATCAGTCTTCGTTCGTCCGGGCAATTTGAGTACAAACGGAAGACTGGAAGAACGGCGCGCCGGAACCGCTAGAAGTTCCGGGTCGGGGAGTAATCTCTGGCAATGATCGGTTCCTTTCCAATGTCGAAAACTGCCTGCATGACCCTCTGCCGGGTGTGTGGTGCGTTCGGCAGAAGTTGTAATTCCACTGTTTTCTAAAAAAGCAGTGGCGCCAAGGAAAAGGAACGGATCCCATGGCACAGACCGGACAGGTCAAATTCTTCAACTCCGAAAAAGGTTTCGGATTCATCAAGCCAGATGATGGCGGCGCAGACATTTTCGTGCACATCTCCGCTGTTCAGGCGTCGGGTTTGGCCGGACTTGCTGACAATCAGAAGGTTTCCTACGAGACGGAACCGGATCGTCGTGGCAAAGGCCCTAAGGCTGTAAACATTACCGTTACTGAGTAATCGTTTACCCAAAAGATCTATACCCCGGCCAACGCCGGGGTTTTTTATTGGCCGATCATTGGCCCAATATGCGCTCTAAAAACCCCTAGCTTAAAACGCGCGAAATATTACCAGCACGGTATTTAATTTACCGCTCATCAGCAGATTTCGCCGCGCCTTCACCATTGTTCAGCCTCCATTCATGTCGAGAATATTAACTTGATATTCATGATTGATGCGATGTGCCGACCGGCCCGCAGCATCGCCGAAATTGCAGTTGTGCTTCTGAAGGAGCGGACAATGAACAAACTACTTAAAACAGCTATTCTGGCAGTTGCCTCGATAGCAGCAGTCTCAGCACCGCTGGCAGCGGCTTCGGCAGACTCCTGGGGCCGTCGCGGCTGGGATCGCGGCGACTGGAATCGTGGTGGATGGGATCGCCCATACCATCGTCATCGTGACCGCACGGGTGATGCTGTTGCAGCTGGTGTAATTGGCCTCGCAGCAGGCGCATTGCTCGGCAGCGCTCTGAGCCAGCCACAGCCAACGTATGTGCAGCCAGCTCCGGTTTATGCGCCGCCACCACCGCCTCCAGCCTATTATCCAGCGCCGCCAGCACGCAGCGTGCAGTATCGCGTTGGGTATGAACCATGGAGCCGTGGCTGGTATCAGTATTGCTCGGACCGCTATCGTTCATTCAATGCAAATACCGGAACCTATCGTGGTTACGACGGTCGGGATCATTTCTGCTCAGCAAACTAATCCCGTACCAGACTAAAAAAGCCGCTTAATACAAAAACTCCATGAGTCCTACTCATGGAGTTTTGATTTAGCCAAGTGGCGATTGTTTTTTCAAAGCTTGATGCGTCAGCATCTTGAGCCGCCTTGTTATAAAAGGGCGGCTTTCTTGTATTCTTGTCCGGATATCATGCATATCCGATATTGTTCAGAAACGGATTGTTGCGGCGCTCTTCACCGAAACGACTTCCTGTACCATGTCCGCAGAGAAAGCCGACATCGTCGCCCAGCGGTAAAAGCTTTTCTTTGATCGAACGGATCAACGCGTCATGGTCTCCGCCTGGCAGATCTGTTCGACCCACAGACCCGTTAAACAGAACATCACCAACAATCGCAAAACGCGCTTCAGGGTTATAAAAAACCACATGACCCGGTGCGTGACCCGGGCAATGGAAAACGTCAAACACATGGCCAGCAACGGTGACTGTGTCACCTTCTTCGAGCCAGCGATCGGGCGTTATATTTCGTACACCTTCGGTTAAACCGTATTTCAGGCCAGTCGTGACCAGACTGTTGAGCAGAAACTCATCATCCTTGTGCGGGCCGATAACATCAACGCCCAAAGCGTCTCTAAGCTCAGATGCCGCGCCAGCATGATCGATATGACCATGTGTGATCCAGATCGCTTCAACTTCGACATTCTGAGAAGCGATTGCTTCCTTGATGCGCTCAAGGTCGCCACCCGGATCAATCACCACTCCCTTTTTCGTTTCCGCATCAAAAAGGATTGTGCAGTTCTGCTGAAATGGCGTCACCGGAACGATTATGGCCTGAAGTTGCCCCATGAAATACTCCATTTGGTCAGCATGATTGAAAAGGCTGCATATATTGCCGTCCCCCATCACATAATGCGGCATGACATGCTTGCAAAGCCCCTCAAACAAAACGGGCGGCCTCAAGCCGCCCGTTTTCCCCTCTCTCACGAAGGTCTGAAGCACATCTTGCCGGAAAACAGTTATTCTGCAGGATGCACTCAAAATCGGTTGTTGTCCCCACAACCGCGCTATTTGCTTACACTCAGGCTTTGCTTGCCAGCGAGTTCTTGATCAGTCCGATAATTGCCGTGAGGACGATACCGCCCACACCACCACCGGCCAGCTGGCCAACGACACCATTAAGAACAGAGTCCAACCCGCCACCGGACAGTAAAGGCAGAAGCTGACCAAGAATAACGCCACCAATGCCACCGGCAACAGTGTTTCCTGCGGTACCGAGGCTCAGATTCTTGACAGCACCAGCAATGTTGCCGCCGACAGCACCTGAAACAAGCTGGAGAATGATAGGCAGTAGAGATTCCATAATCGTCACCCCATCTGAGTTAAAAGCCGGAATAACGCGAATCCGACTTGGAAAATCTTGAACCGAAACTTCCCAATGTCAAACAATAAGCATTCACATAGTAAAAAAGCGGCTTAAAAGCCGCTTTTTTCTGTTTAAAACCTTATTACTCAGCAGCTATTCGCTTGGGCTGAACTTCGGCTGTATAGTCGTTCATCAGCAAATTCGTAATCTCGCCTGGCTTGAAATGGTACTTGCCGATTTCAGAAACCGGCGTCACTTCGGCAGCCGTGCCGCACAGGAAGCATTCGCTGAATGTTTCCATTTCTTCTGGCATGATAACGCGCTCGATAACTTCCAGACCACGGCGCTTGGCGAGATCAATGATCGTGCGGCGCGTAATGCCGTCGAGGAAGCAATCAGGCTTTGGCGTATGCAAAGCACCGTCCTTCACGAAGAAGACATTGGCACCCGTGGCTTCAGCAACCTGACCACGCCAATCCAGCATCAACGCGTCGGCATAACCCTTGGCTTCTGCCGCGTGCTTGGAAATGGTGCAGATCATATAAAGACCGGCAGCCTTCGAGCGCGAAGGTGCAGTGCGCGGGTCTGGGCGGCAATATTCAGCAATATCGAGGCGAATACCCTTCATTTTCTCTTCTGGCGAGAAATAGCTTGGCCACTGCCAGATCGCGATTGCCAGATGAATGCGATTGTTCTGTGCGGAAACACCGAGCGACTCCGAGCCGCGCCATGCAATCGGACGCACATAGGCATCTTCAAAGCCCTGCTTTTTCAGCAGTTCGCGGCAGGCATCGTTGATTTCATCCACGCTGTAGGGAATCTCGAAACCAAGAATTCGCGCCGATTCATGCAGACGCTCGGTATGCTCCGTCAGCTTGAAGATTTCGCCGCCATAAGCGCGTTCGCCTTCAAACACTGCACTCGCATAGTGCAGACCATGGGTCAGCACATGAACCTTTGCATCCTTCCAGGCGACGAACTCGCCGTCCTGCCAGATAAACCCTTCCCGTTGATCGAATGGAATCGCAGCCATTTTAGCTTCCTCAAAGTTGGGCTACGGTTTTTCCGCCCGCCCGTTTTGCCCTGATGGGCCTTTCCCTAGTCTTTTCTCACCATTTAAATCGATATAACTGGTAAGATAGAGACGTTTTTCTTTGCCAAGACTGGCATTTTACAATCAAACACGCTGAGGTCAGCTCAAACAATTATGCTGAGATCAGACAAAGAATGCATGTAAAACAAAGATATTTCCGCCAATTACGGAAAATAACGCTCGCTATTGGTCATTACCGTCCTTAAGGGACAGTATGACACAGCTAACCGCGTAATTATCTCTCCTCCAACATGCAGCAGCGCAAACTTTATTCCAAAAAAACCGGTCTGCACTTCCCAAAAATTATCTTGGCGATTGAGTTATGTCAACAATGCTGACATATTTATCGCAACAGGATGGAGCTTCGATGTGAACTCGACGAATGATATGAACTACATAAGCAACCCTCTAACCTCTCTGGAGGCAGATGACCTCAACGTCATTGAGTTGCTGTTCTTTTCCTATCGCGATTTCACCGCCGACCCGGATCTGATCCTTGAAAAGATTGGGTTTGGCCGCGCGCATCACCGTGTGCTGTATTTTATCAACCGTAAGCCCGGCATGACAGTAGCAGAGCTACTTGATGTTCTTCGTATCACCAAGCAAAGCCTGTCGCGTGTTCTCAAACAATTGATCGACACAGGTCATGTTGTTCAGGCTACCGGACTTCACGACCGCCGCCATCGCAAACTTTATCCCACGAAAAGCGGGCGACAACTTACACTCGCGCTTGCTCTGCCACAGTCGCGCCGCATCGCACGGGCATTGGAAGAATCCGGAGCGGCAGAACGCGAAGTTATTGAACGTTTTCTTTATAATATGGTCAATCCTGAGCGCCGCGCCCAGATCGATGATTTTGCAGCAACCGAAACGGCTGTGGAAGCATCTTAACCCCAACCTGAGAAGGCTGGGGGGAGAACGCGCAACAATATAAGCCCCGCATAGACGCGCCGTCTTGCAGTGGCTAAGATGCGGTATGTTATGGAAGATCATGAAATGGTTTTCCTCCATATACGTGAAGTAAAAGCCCAATGCCGTGCGGCACCCTTTGCACGGTAATTTGGCACAGGATGGGATCAAACGACGCCATGGCTGTAGAAGAATCGAACCTATCGGATGACGCGCCACATCTTCTTGTTGTCGATGACGACACGCGAATCCGTAGCCTTCTTTCACAATATCTGACGACGAGCGGCTTCCGCGTCACCATGGCAGGCAGCGCTGCAGAAGCGCGCCGCAAGCTTGAAGGCATCGACTTTGATCTTCTGATCCTCGACGTCATGATGCCAGGAGAAACAGGCGTTTCGCTGACCCGCTCGCTGCGCGAGCAGAAGAGCGTGCCGATCCTCATGCTGACAGCTCTGTCGGAAACAGACAGCCGCATTGACGGCCTGTCGGCCGGTGCAGATGACTATTTGCCAAAACCTTTCGATCCGCGTGAGCTGATCCTGCGTATCAACAATATTCTTCGTCGTGGCGCCACACCGGCCCAGCCGAAGATCGAGCAGATCGTTTTCGGCCCTTACACTTTCTTCATTCCACGTCGCGAACTGAAGAAAGGCACGGAAACGATCAAGCTTACGGATCGTGAGCAGGACATCATGGCGATTTTCGCCGAGCGTGCTGGCGAAACCATTCCACGTCATGAACTGACTGGTCAGGATGGCGATGTCGGCGAGCGCACGATTGATGTGCAGATCAACCGTCTGCGCCGTAAGATCGAACAGGACCCGGCCAACCCGGTCTGGCTGCAAACAGTTCGCGGCATTGGCTACAAGCTGAGCATCGAATAGTAATTCGAAGAGAGAAAGCGGAGCCTCGCAAATTTCAGAGCGTGACAAAAGCCATGCAACTAGCAGAACCGTCTGGAGTTATCTGAGACGATGAAGTCACCCTGGAAATCGATAACACGCTGGTTTGCGCGCAGAATGCCTAAAGGGCTTTATGCGCGCTCGCTCATCATCATCATTGCACCGATGGTTCTGCTTCAGTCAGTGATCGCCTATGTCTTCATGGAAAGACATTGGCAGATGGTGACTGAGCGGCTTTCGACAGCCGTTGTCCGCGATATTTCTGCGATTATCGACATTCTGGAAACCTATCCGCAGGAACCCGGATACGACAATCTGATCCGCATTTCGCAGCAGCGCCTCGGGCTCAACATTTCGATCCTGCCTCCTGACCCGCTGCCACCGCCGGGGCCGAAACCATTCTTCGCTATTCTCGATTACTTCCTGAGTGAAGAAATCACACGCCAGATCAACCGCCCCTTCTGGGTCGATACGGTTGGCGATTCTGATCTCATTGAGATCCGCATCAAGCTCGATGATAAAGTGCTGCGCGTCTTTGCACGCCGCAGTCAGGCTTATGCATCCAATACCGGCATCTTCCTGACATGGATGATTGGCACGGCGCTTGTGTTGCTGATCATCGCCATCGCCTTCCTGCGCAACCAGATCAAGCCGATCCAGCAGCTTTCACAGGCCGCTGAAAGCTTCGGTAAGGGCCGCCCAATGCCGGAAGGCTTCCGTCCGCATGGCGCGGAAGAAGTTCGCCGCGCAGGCATTGCCTTCATTCAGATGCGCTCGCGTATCGAACGTCAGATTGAACAGCGCACGGCAATGCTCTCAGGCGTCAGCCACGATCTGCGCACGATCCTCACCCGCTTCAAACTCCAGCTGGCGCTGGCTGGTCACTCTATCGACACGGAGCCGCTCAATCAGGACATCGCCGACATGCAGACCATGCTTGAAGGCTATCTGGCCTTTGCGCGCGGTGAAGGATCGGAAGAAGCAGCGACCTATGATGTGCGCCTGCTTTGCGACAAGCTGGCCAATGAAGCACGGTTGCGGGAGCGCGGGTTCAAGTATTCGATCGAAGGCGACAGCGAAGTGAATGTGCGCCCCAATGCCTTCTCGCGCCTTGTCAGCAATCTTGTATCGAACGCTTTCCGCCATGCGCAGAATGTCGAGTTGGCAATCACACATGATGAAGGCTGGCTGAAGATCGTCGTGGACGACGACGGTCCAGGCATTCCGGAAGATCGCCGAGAAGACGTATTCAAGCCCTTTGTACGCCTTGATGAAGCACGTACGCAGGATTCAGGCGGCACAGGTGGCCTTGGCCTTGCTATCGCGCGTGATATTGCACGAAGCCACGGCGGCGACATCGATCTGGAAGATGCACCAACTGGCGGGTTGAGGGCGATTATCCGAATTCCGGCTTAGAGCGCATCCCGAAAAGTGCGAAGCGGTTTTTCATGGGATAATGCTATAAAAACAAAGAGGTAGAGCATTTCCAATGTTTCAATAAAACCCGGAAATGCTCTAAGTGATTGCACTAAACAGTGCCACACACTCTAAACCTTGCTGATCGCCTGCCCCACAACATAACCGAGCGCCGTTGCAGCCAGGCAGGCGAAGAGCGAAATGCCGACATTCATAAGAGCGCGGCCCGGCATCCCAAGCCGCAGCAACTCGAACGTCTGCACACTGAATGAGGAAAAGGTGGTGAAGCCACCACAAATACCGACCATAAAGGCAATACGCCATATTTCGGGTACTTCGAAACGGCTTGATGCCATCGTCATGGCGCCAAAAAAGGCGATAGCAAATGAACCGATGATGTTGACGACGATCGTACCCCACGGCAAATCTTTGCTCACCGGTGCCAGCCAGATGGCAAACCAGTAGCGCAAAACACTGCCAAGTGCTCCACCGATGGCGACGACGATCGTTCCCTGCATCTGTTCCATTCCTATCCGTTGCTTGCGCGATCAATCGCACAGAACATGCGATATGCACAAATCACAGATAGAAGATCAGAACAGCTTAACGCCGTCTTGGACTTTTTTATCGATTGCGGCGAGAACAACATCGCCATTTTCGTCAGGAAAACCAAGTGTCAGCACTTCGGACATGAAAGGTCCGATCTGCCGTGGTGGAAAATTGACCACAGCCATGATCTGCCGACCAACCAGATCCTCCGGCTGATAATGCTTGGTGATTTGTGCAGACGACTTCTTAATACCGATCTTGTCGCCAAAATCGATCTTCAGCTTAAAAGCTGGCTTGCGTGCTTCCGGGAATGGCACGGCCTCAACGATGGTTCCTGTGCGAATATCGACCTTCTCGAAATCAGCCCAGTTGATCGTTTCAGTTCCGCTCATTTTATCCCCCCCGAAAGTAAAATCCCGGCGAACCCTGCCGGGATTTGAATTGATTATGCGCGTCCGACCGTTTCGAACAGCACGCTTTCCAGCGCTTCACGCGCACTGACACCGGACCAAACGACAAACTGAAACGCCTGGAAGTAGTTTTCGCAAGCTTCAAGCGCTGCCGAAAGCAACACTTCAACCTGACGGCTGGTCGGCTCCGCACCACCAGCAAGCAGAAGCGACTGACGATACATGATCGCGCCTTCCTGCTGCCAGAGATCGAAGTGGCCCATCAAAAGCTTTTCGTTAATGAGCGACAGCAACCGCATCACTTCATTGACCCGAGGTTCAGCAACCTTGATGTCAAAGGCACAGGCCAGATGCAGAGCTTCAAAGTCCTCCATCCAGGAGAACGAGATATGGTAGTCAGTCCAGTTACCTGCTACCGAAATTGCAATTTCGTCGTCGCCAGTCCGCTCGAACGTCCAGTCGTTTGAATTCGCAACATGCTCGATCACATCCACTGGATGTGCTTCGCGTGCAAATTCAAGCTCAAGAAGGCTCATGTCCGTTTCCTGTTCTGGGAAGCGCCTCGAAAGACACCTCCAAATTCCCGGCGCGCAAGTTACTGCTCGCCCGTACCCGGCCCTGCACAAGAATAAGTGCAGAAAAACAGGCACGAATTGATCGGTTGAGGAACTGACATGCTTAGACAGCATGCAACGCCTCAATGGCACACGCACATACGCAACTGATACTGGAAAGCAGCCTGGAAGACGCGAAAACTAAAACTACAGCCTCTCGCCGCTGCCTACATGACCACATTACGAATCATGTAGTGTTTTCAGTCTATTGATGCTGAATCTGAACGCCAGCCCCTTTTATAAAAAGAGGCATTAAAGCATGTGGAAATATGATTTGAGCGGACCGCAACCCCTGCCTTAAGCGACTCTAAGACAAGGGTTTTTGGCACTTACAGCCTGTTAATAAAAAATTATGAATTATCTTTGGATTTAGCAGCCGAAGCAGAGGTTTTTGCCGTTTTGGCAGTCGAATCAACTTCGAATTTGGCAAGACGGGCTTCCAATGCTTCAATTTTAACAAGCAGAGCAGCGTTTTCAGCACGCGCCTTGATTGCCATTTCACGCACCGCTTCGAAGTCTTCACGCTGCACGACATCGAGCGTATTGAGCACGCGTTCGCTCTGCGAGCGCAATGCTGTCTCTACTTCGCGGCGTACGCCTTGCGCAGCGCCTGCCGCATCAGTCACAAGCTTGGCGAGTTCATCGAGAACCCGGTTTGATCCGCTGGTCATGGCATTCTTTCCTATCTTCGATACGGTCTTGTTGAAAACCTGATTTTGAAATAGGGCCGTCTCGGTTCTGATGCAAGTGAAGCTGTATAAACGTGATGACTTGACCACTCAGATATCGTCGCGCATCTTCCGCCGGAAAATGGAGTAATTGAATGATAGAGACGTTGCTGCCGGTTTCGGCTCTGGCTTTTCCAAACATCGATCCGGTGATCTTCTCGGTTGGCCCCCTTGCCGTTCATTGGTATGGACTAGGCTATGTCGTCGGCATCATGTTCGCATGGTGGTACGGCAAGAAGCTGCTGCGCAATCATCGTCTGTGGGGCAATAATCAGCCACCAATGCAGCCCGAAGCGCTTGATGATTTCGTCATCTGGGCAGCGCTTGGCGTCGTGCTCGGGGGACGTATCGGTTATGTGCTGTTCTATAACTTCTCCTATTATCTCTCCAATCCGCTGGCCATTCCTGCGGTATGGGATGGCGGCATGTCGTTCCATGGCGGAATCTTAGGCACAACGATTGCGATGATCTGGTTCGCGCGCTCGCGCGGCATCAAGGTCTGGAGCATGTTCGATGTGATTGCAGCAGGCGTCCCCGTCGGACTTGGCGTCGTGCGCGTGGCAAACTTTATCAATTCCGAGCTCTGGGGCCGTGTCAGTGATGTGCCATGGGCTTTCTATTTTCCAAATGGCGGACCAGAACCGCGTCACCCAAGCCAGCTCTATGAAGCATTCCTCGAAGGCTTTGTGCTGTTCTTCGTTCTTCTTCTGCTCGTATGGGTTGGAAAAAAGCTGAAAGCCCCCGGCTTTATCGCTGGAACATTCGTCCTTGGTTATGGTCTCAGCCGCATTATCGTCGAGTTCTTCCGCGAACCGGATGCCCAGCTTGGCTATCTCTTCGGTGGCTGGCTGACCATGGGTATGATCCTTTCCCTTCCAATGGTTCTCATCGGCCTTTGGGCAATGTGGCGTGCCAATCGGGCAGCAGCGAAGAATGCCTGAGGCAACACTGAAAGACCGGCTGAAACGACTGGTCGGCACCACAGGGCCGATCAGCGTCGCCGACTACATGGCCGCCTGCCTTGGTGATCGGGAACAGGGTTACTACACCACACGCGAGCCCTTCGGGCGCGACGGCGATTTCATCACCGCCCCTGAAGTGAGCCAGATGTTCGGCGAACTCATCGGCATCTGGTGTGTCGGTGTGTGGGACGCTCTCGGACACCCTGATGAAGCTGTGCTCTGTGAAATCGGTCCCGGCCGCGGCACATTGATGAGTGACATTCTGCGCACGCTCGCCAAGCTCGCACCGCAAATAGCCGCTTCAATTCGTGTCGCCATGGTCGAGACTAGTCCGCGCCTCATTGAAAAGCAGAAGGAGAAGCTTTCAAACGCCGGATATTCCATCGACTGGTTTGAACACTTTGCAGATATCCCTGATGGCCCGCTGATCCTCGTTTCCAACGAATTGTTCGACGCGATCCCGATCCGGCAGTTCGTGAAAGCCGATGGCCGCTTTGTCGAACGGCTGATCGCACTCAACGAACAAGACGAGCTCCAGTTTGGAAGCGGCGCAGGCGGTATAGATGCAGCCCTGCTGCCCGCAGGCCATCAGACAGTGCCCGACGGCACGATCTTTGAAGCTGCCCCTGCTCGCACCGCTTTGATGCAGGAAATTGCGCAGCGCATTGCCGCAATGCGAGGTGCAGCACTCTCCATCGATTATGGCCATCTGCAATCAGGCTTTGGCGATACGCTGCAAGCCATGCTGAAACATGCCTATGATGACATCTTCGCCCACCCGGGAGAAGCAGACCTTACCAGCCACGTCGATTTCGACATGCTGGAAAAAACCGCGCGCAATTGCGGCTGCCTGACCGCAACCATGACGCAAGGTGACTTTCTGCTCGCTATGGGCCTCATCGACCGTGCCGGTCGCTTAGGTGCCGGGCGTGACGAAACTTTCCAAAATAAAATTCGCGAAGACGTAGAACGATTGGCGGCACCGGACCAGATGGGAACACTTTTCAAAGTGCTGGCAATCGCTGACCAACAAACAAAAATCTTCCCCCTTGATACATCCCAATAAATTGCATCGTCAAAAAGCTTCAATTGACAAGCCAATCTTGCTCCCCCACCATCCAGCCGTTTGAAAAGAGAAAGCTAATGATCGATAAGCCGCAACCGCTTCGCTCCCCCTTACTGAACGGCCCTGCCGGATCAAACGGCAAGCGTATTGCGCATGGCTTTTTCACCCGCAAAGGTGGCGTTTCAGATGGCATTTACGCTGGCCTCAACGTTGGCAGCGGCTCAAATGATGTGCCAGAACTCGTGACCGAGAATCGCCGCCGCGTTGCCGAAACACTTGGTATTGCGTCCGACCATCTGATGACTGTGCATCAGGTTCATTCGCCCGACGTGGTTTACGTCACAGAACCGTTGAGCTCACCACGTCCAAAGGCCGACGCAATGGTGACGAATGTTCCGGGCATTGCGATTGGCGCGCTATCGGCTGATTGTGGCCCGGTGCTGTTTGCCGATCATGAAGCAGGTGTCATCGGTTCGGCCCATGCAGGCTGGCGTGGTGCCTTTACAGGCGTACTTGAAAACACCGTTGAAGCGATGATCAAGCTGGGTGCCAGACGCGAGAACATTGTTGCCGTTCTTGGCCCAACGATTGGCCCCGAAAATTATGAAGTCGGTCCGGAATTTTACTCCGAATTCACCGGCAAAGACGCATCCTACACGAAATATTTTGAGCCTTCGGACAAAGAAGGTCACAAGCTTTTCGATCTCTGGACCTTCATCACAGACCGTCTGACCAGCGCAGGTGTCAGGGCGGAAGCACTGCGTCAGTGCACCTATGCCGATGAAGACCAGTTTTATTCCTATCGGCGCACGACGCATCGCGGTGAGCCGGATTACGGTCGCCAGATTGCTGCCATCGCCATTGTAGAAGATTAAGGAGAACCGCATGGCCCTTCACTTCGAGCCGGAAGAATTCGCTGCACGTCGCGA